>JBJTIX010000232.1:0-12204 GCA_046095205.1 Opitutia bacterium | reverse complement strand
AACGGGACGCGCTGGCGTCGCTTGCGCTGCGTCGCGCGCTGGGCCACGACCTCCGCGAGATCGCGCCGCACCTTGGCGATGCGGTCGCGGATCTTGCGCTGGTCCATCTCCATCTGCGTCTCGCCGGCGTCGCGCTGCATGGCGCCGCCGCCGCGCTGGCGGTCGAGGTGCGACCAGAGGCGCTTGAGGCGGGGCAGGGTCTGCTGCAGGCGGGCGAGCTCGACATGGAGCACGGCCTCGCGGGTCTTCGCCCGGGTGATGAAGATGTCGAGGATGACCTCCTGACGGTCGATGGCCCGCAGGCCGCGCGAGTCCTTCTCCCAGTTGCGTTGCTGGGCGGGGGTCAGTTCGTCGTCGAAGATGATCAGCCCGCACTCCTTGGCCCGGGCCAGGGCCGCGATCTCCTCCATCTTGCCGGAGCCGACGAGGTGGCGCGGGTTCTCCTCGCGGATGCGGGCGACGACCTCGGCGCGCACCTCGACGCCGAGGTTGGTCACGAGCTCGCGCAGCTCGTCCAGGAGCAGCCGCGCGTCCTCCGGCGTCTCGTCCGGGCGCTGCAGGCCGACGAGCACGGCCCGTCCGGCCCGGGCGATCACCTCGGGGTCGTTCGGGTCGTCCGGCTTCGGCTCGTCTTCGCCCAACGTCTTCAGCGGTCGAACTGCACCCAGTCGACGTTCATGAGTCCGCCGCCCTTCTTCGGGTTGGTCAGGACGAGGTAGACGTCATGGCGTCCGGTGGCGGGCGTGAGCTTGGCCCGGTTCTCCTGAAGTTTGCCCCAGTCGCCGGTGTGCGCGATGTCCACCGTGCCCAGCAGCTGTCCGGTCGGGGAGTCGAGGCGCACCTCCACCTGGCTGCCCTTGGCCCCGCCGCCGGCGGAGGCGCTGATGCGGATGTTGCGGGTGTCGGACAGGTTCAGGCCGGAGAACTTGATGGTGGCCCCGTGGTTGGTCGAGCCGACGACCTTGCCGGACTTTTTGCCGCCGGTGATCTCGGCCGTCTCGGCCTCGATGCGGCGGTGACGCAGGGCGACGGTCGCCTTGCACGAGAGCTGGCCGACCGCGCCGGCGCCGGCGTCGGTGTAGGTGGCCTCGAGCAGGAGCGTGCCGGGCTTGCCCTCCTTGGGCGCCGTCACCTGCCCCTCGAGTCCGCGGGTGAAGGTCGGCCCGCCCTTGCCGGGCTCGAGCGCGAACATCCAGCGGAGCATGATGGCCACCTCGTCCTCGGTGTGCTGCGGGTGCGCGAGCATCGGGACCTGGCCCCAGACGCCGCTGCCGCCCAGCCGCACCTTCTTGTTCAGCAGGTCCTCGGCCCCGGGCTGCTTGCGGTAGCGTTCGGCGATGGCGACGAACGACGGTCCGACGAGCTGGGTCTCCACGGCGTGGCAGTTGAAGCAGTCGCTCTGCCGCATGAGGGACAGTCCGGGGTCGACCGCCGCGACCTTGCCGTCGGCGGGAAGGAAGGCGGAGGTCACCACGGTGCGCATGGAGAACTCCGCGGCCGTGGCGTCGGAGGAGCCGTCCTCGGCGTCCTGGACGGAGACCTTGTAGTCGATCGGCTTGCCGGGGGTGAAGAAGTCGCCGTCCTGCGGGGAGAGGAACTTGGCCACCGGCAGGGCGTTGCCGACCACCACGGGCAGCGAGCGCCGGACGCTGCCGCCCTGTCCGTCGGAGACGGTGAGTTCGACGTTGAAGTTGCCGGCGTCGGGCAGGGTCACGGCGAGCTCCTCGCCCTGGCCCAGGACGCGGTCGCCGGGCTGGAGCTTCCAGGAGTACGCGACCTTGCCTCCGTCGAGGTCCCGCGAGCCCTTGGCGGAAAGGGTGGTCTTCAGCGGCGCGGGTCCGGCCGGGGTCGAGACGGACAGCTTGGCGACGGGCTGCAGGTTGCCGCGCACGTAGGAGATCTTGAGCAGGGCCGAATCCGGGTTCGCGCCCCAGGTCTCGCCGTAGTCGAGCAGGTACAGGCAGCCGTCGGGGCCGAAGGTGGCGTCGACCGGGCGTCGGATGACGACCGCGCCGTTGTCGATGAGCGCCTGCTGCTTCTTGCGCTGTTCGTCGGTGTTCGCGGTCACGAAGGCCGTGGGCGCGAAGGCTTCCAATCCTTTGAGGTCGGAGTTCGCGTAGAGGCGCGCCCACTTGATGAACGGGCGTTGCCAGTCCCAGAAGAGCAGGGAGCGGTCGAAGTGCTTCGGGAAGCCGTTGGTCTGCTCGTAGGACTCCTGCCAGTAGAACACCGGGCCCGCGCAGGCGGTGCGGCCGCCTTCGCCGAGTTGGGGCCACTGTTCGGACGCCGCGTAGGGCCAGTAGATGAAGGCCGGGACGGCGGGCGGGAGTTCGACGAGGCCGGTGTTGTTGCGGCTCTTGTTCAGCGGGGCCTTCGGGTCGAAGAGCGCGCCGACCTTCTCGGTCGCGTAGTCGTACTCGGCGTAAGCGTAGTTGTTGCCGACGAAGAGCGGGTAGCCGTAGTTGCCGGCCTTCTTCGCCTGGTTGATCTCGTCGTAGCCGCGGGAGCCGCGAGGGCCGTCGACGCGGGCGTCCGGGCCGACTTCGCCCCAGTAGACGTAGCCGGTCTTCGGATCGATGCTGAGGCGCCACGGATTGCGGGTGCCCATCGCGAAGATCTCGGGGCGGGTCTTCGGCGTGCCGGGCTTGAAGAGGTTGCCTTCGGGGATGCTGTAGGTCGCGTCGTCGTGCACGCGGATGCGGTTCACCTTGCCGACGAGGGTGTTGGTGTTGGCCGAGGTGCGCTGGCCGTCCCACGGCTCCTTGCCGGGACGCTGGTCGAGCGGGGCGTAGCCCTTGCTGTCGCCGAAGGGGCTGGTGTTGTCGCCGGTCGAGAAATAGAGGCAGCCGTCGGGCCCGAACTTCAGGGTCGCGCCGTGGTGGCAGCACTGCAGGCGCTGCTCTTCATATTTCAGGATCAGCTTCTCGCTGCCCGCGACGAGCTGGTCGTCCTTCACCTGGAAGCGGGAGAGATACTGGCCTTCGAAGCCGACGGGCGAGTAGATCAGGTAGATCCAGCCGTTCTGCGCGAACTTCGGGTCGAGGGCGAAGGCGAGGAAGCCGTTCTCCTGCGACTTGAAGATCTCCATCTCGGCCACGAGCTTCGCGCGCTTGGTCTTCGGGTCGTAGACCTTGAGGGCGCCGCCGTATTCGATGAACCAAAGGCGGCCGTCGGGCGCGAACTCGAGGTGCATCGGCTGAGGGAGGCCCGTGAGCAGGGTCTCGGTCTGGAAGCGGACGTCCTCGGGCACGGCGTCGGCGGCGCGCAGGCCGGCGGCGCCGGTCAGCAGGGCGGCGCCGAGCAGGGAAAGGAGGCGGAGGGAGGAGGAGGCCATGGGGAAGAGGGGTTCCCGCAGGGTTAGGAAAAGGGACGGGAGGGCAAGAGGGGCGCAGTAAAGGGCCAGGGTTAGGGCTAGGGCCTGGGCTAGGTAATGATGCAAAACAGAACGTCCGCCGGATGGCGGACGTTTTAGGGATGCTAAACTGGCCCTAACCTTAGCTCTCGTCAGTCAGATCAGCCCGAGCTGCATCTTGCCGTCCTCGGAAATCATGGACTGGGTCCAGGGCGGGTCCCAGACGATGTCCACCCGTGCCTCGTTCACGCCCGGGACGTTGAGGACCCGGTTGCGCGCGTCCTCGGCGATGACCGGTCCCATGCCGCAGCCCGGGGCGGTGAGCGTCATGGCCACGGTCACGCGGTGACGGTCCTCGGAGCCGTCGATCGGCTCGAGCTTCATCGAGTAGACCAGGCCGAGGTCCACGATGTTCACCGGGATCTCGGGGTCGAAGACCTTCTTCAGCTGCTCCCAGACCGATTCGTCGGCGGGGCGTCCCTTGTGTCCGGGGTGGTCCGCGGTGCCGGTCGAGCCGTAGGCGTCGGTCTTGCCCTCGGCGTCGGCGCCCTCGGCGGGCGGCTGTTCGCCCAGCGCGTCGGCGTCGGCGCCCTTGATGCGGAACATGCCGCTGTCGCAGACCACGGTGAAGTTGCCTCCGAGCCGGTGCGTGATGGTCACGCGCGTTCCGGCGGGGAGCACGGCGGGCTCGCCCGCGGGGATCACGGTCGCGGGCACGTCGCGCGTCAGGTTGCGGTCGTGCGGGCCGGGGGCGTGCCTCTGTCCGGTGGTGTCGTCGCTCATGGGTCAGGAATGGAACTTGGCGCGGAGCATGCCGCGGACCGCCTCGGCGGCGCCCTCGTCGGAGATCCGCGTGAGGACTTCCTCGAGGAAGCCCTGCGCCAGCAGCTCCTGCGCGGCCGGCAGCGGGATGCCGCGGGCGAGCAGGTAGAAGAGCTCCTCCGGGCTGACCTGGCCGGTCGTGGCGCCGTGGGAGCACTTCACGTCGTTGGCCTCGATCTCGAGGCCCGGGAGGGAGTCCGCCTCGGCCTCGGGCGAGAGCAGCAGGTTGCGGTTGGTCTGGTAGGCGTCGGTGCGCTGCGCGCCGGGCTCGACCTTGATGAGCCCGGAGAACACCGTGCGCGCGCGGTCGAGGAGGGCGTTCTTGAAGAGCAGGTCCGAGCGGGCGCCCGGCGCGGCGTGCACCTGCAGGGTGCGCTGGTCGAACTCCTGCTCGCCCGTGGCGACCGCGATGCCGAGCAGGCGCACGTCCGCGCCCTCGCCCAGGACGCGCACGACGTTCTCGAGGCGGGCGCGGCGCGAGCCGACCGCCGCGTTGACCGAGGTGACCTCGGCGCCGGCCTCGGCCGTGACGGTGTCGATCTCGAAGGACTGGGCCGCCGCGCCCCAGTTCTGGACGGAGAGGCGCTCGACCTTCGCGCCGGGGCCGGCCAGCAGGTCGGTCGCCGAAACGCAGAGGGAGCGGAGTTCCGGCCGGGCGGCGAGGCGCCACTCGTGCACGGCGGCGCGGGCGCGGGCCCCGACGCGGATGAGGGCGTGGGGGAAGGAGGCCGAACCCTCGGCGTGGGCCCAGTGCACCACGGAGAGCGGGCGCGCGAGCTCGACCCCGTCGGGGACATGCAGCACGTAGCCCGAACCGAACCAGGCGCGGTGCAGCGCGAGCATCTTGGCGCCGCCGAGCGGGGCGGGCTGGCGGAGGATCTCGTCGCGCAGGAGCTCCGGGCGGTCGCGGACGACGTCCTCGATCGGCGCGAAGACCACGCCGGCCCGGACCAGCGTCTCGGGCAGGGCGGGGCGCGACGCGCAGTGCCCGTCCACGAAGACCAGCGTGGCCTCGGCGTCGGCGGTCAGCGCGGAACCGCGGACGAGGCGTTCGGCCTCCTCCCGCGCGGGCGCGGGGGCCGCCGCGAAGCCGTCGAGGGACAGCGTGCGCACGTCCGAGAAGCGCCAGCGCTCGTCGGAGCGCGAGGGCATGGGCAGCGCGGCGAAGGCCTCGCGTCCGGCGCGCCTGACCTCGGCCGAGCCGGCGGGGCCGGCGGCGGCCGCGGCGGACTGGACCGCGGGATCGGCGACCCCGGCGCTCATCCGACGGACCCTTCCATCTGCAGCTCGATGAGGCGCTTCAGCTCCACGGAGTACTCCATCGGGAACTCCTTCACGAGGTCGTTGACGAAGCCGTTGACGGCGAGCGACATCGCCTCGCCCTCGCTCAGGCCGCGCTGCATCATGTAGAAGATCTGCTCCGCGGAGACCTTGGAGACGCTGGCCTCGTGCTGCACCGAGTTGCGGCGGCCGCGCACCGAGATCGCCGGGTAGGTGTCCGTCCGGCTGCGTTCGTTGATGAGCAGCGCGTCGCACTCGGTGTTGTTGCGGCAGTTGCGGAGCGTGCGGGGGATGTGGACCAGCCCGCGGTAGGTCGAGCGGCCCTCGCCCACCGAGATGGACTTGGCGATGATGTTGGAGGTCGTGTCGTCCGCCGCGTGGATCATCTTCGCTCCGGTGTCCTGGTGCTGGCCGTCGTTGGCCAGCGCGATGGAGAGCACCTCGCCGCGGGCGCGCTTTCCGCGCAGCACCACGCCGGGGTACTTCATGGTCAGGCGGGAGCCGATGTTGCAGTCGATCCAGCGCACCTCGGCGTCCTCCTCGGCCACGCCGCGCTTGGTCACGAGGTTGAACACGTTGGCGGACCAGTTCTGGACCGTCACGTACTGGATCCTGGCGCCCTTGAGCGCGACGAGCTCGACGACCGCCGAGTGCAGCGTGGCGGTCTCGAACTTCGGGGCGGTGCAGCCCTCCATGTAGGTGACCTCGGCGCCCTCGTCGGCGATGATGAGCGTGCGCTCGAACTGGCCGAAGTTCTGGGCGTTGATGCGGAAGTAGGCCTGCAGCGGCTGGGCCACCTTGACGCCCTTGGGGACGTAGATGAAGGAGCCGCCGGAGAAGACCGCGGAGTTGAGGGCGGCGAACTTGTTGTCGCCCGCCGGGATGACCTTGCCGAACCAGCGGCGGAAGACGTCGGCGTGGTCGCGGAGGCCCTCGGTGGGGCCGCAGAAGATGACGCCCTGCTTCTCGAGCTCGTCCTTCATGCGGGAGTAGGAGGCCTCGGAGTCGAACTGCGCCTCCACGCCGGCGAGGAACTTGCGCTCGGCCTCGGGGATGCCGAGGCGCTCGAAGGTGCGCTTCACGTCGTCGGGCACCTCCTCCCAGGTGCGGCTGGGCTTCTGGCCCTTGGCGAGGTAGTAGCGGATCTGCTGGAAGCGGATGTTGTCGAGGTCCGCGGTGGCCCAGTGGGTGGGCATGGGCATCGACTCGAACACCCCGAGGGAGCGGTGGCGGAACTCGCGCACCCACTCGGGCTCCTCCTTGACCTTGGAGATGTAGTCGATGACGCCGGGGTTCAGCCCGACGCCGGCGTCGAAGGCGTAGTCCTCCTCGTAGCGGAAGTCGCCCTTCGAGCGGTCGATGTCGATCGCCTCGCGCTGCGCCCGTTCCTCCTGGTCGACGTCGGCCATGGCTTCAGGCGTGGGCGAGCTCCTTCTTGACCCAGTCGTACCCCTTCTCCTCGAGCTCGAGGGCCAGCTCCTTGCCGCCGCTGTGCACGATGCGTCCGTCCCACATGATGTGGACGCGGTCGGGGACGATGTAGTCCAGCAGGCGCTGGTAGTGGGTGATGACGAGGAAGCCGGCGGCGGGGCCGCGCATGGCGTTCACGCCCTCGGCGACGATGCGCAGGGCGTCGATGTCGAGGCCGGAGTCGGTCTCGTCGAGGACGGCGTAGCGGGGCCTGAGCATCATGAGCTGCAGGATCTCGCACCGCTTCTTCTCGCCGCCGGAGAAGCCCTCGTTGACGAAGCGGGAGGTGAACTTCCGGTCCATCTTCAGGGCGTCCATCTTCGTGTAGAGCTCGGCGTAGTAGGCCTTGGCGTCGAAGGGCGCGCCCTTGGCCTGGCGCGCCACGAGGGCGGCGCGGATGAAGTTGGCGATGGTGACGCCGGGGATCTCGCTGGGGTACTGGAAGGCGAGGAAGAGGCCCGCCCGGGCGATGACGTCGGGCTCGAGGCCGAGGATGGGCTCGCCGTCGACGAGCGCCTCGCCGGACTGCACGGCGTAGTCGGGATGGCCGGCCAGCACCTTGGCGAGGGTGCTCTTGCCGGTGCCGTTGGGCCCCATGATGGCGTGCACCTCGCCCTTGGGCACGGTCAGGGTGAAGTTCTTCAGGATGGGCCGGTCGCCGACGGAGGCGTTCAGGTTCCTGATGACGAGTGAGTCGGGCATGGCGATGGGCTCAGTTGCTCGAGGCTCCGCCCTCGGCCTGCGTGCGGCCGTGGAAGCTGATCTCGATGGTTTCGGAATCGAAGCCGGGGGGCAGGATGGAGCGGAGGCTGCTCAGGACCTCGGGCGGGAGGTCGATGTCGTGCACGCGGCCGGTCTCCTTGTCCCGGAAGTGCGCGTGCGGCGCGAGGTTGGGGCAGTAACGGGTGGACTCGCGCTCGTGGTTGACCTGGCGGACGAGTCCGCAGCCGACGAAGGTCTCGAGGCAGTTGTAGACGGTCGCGAGCGAGAGGCCGGGCATCACCTCGCGCGCACGCTGGTAGACTTCGTCGACGGTCGGGTGGTCGCGCTTGTCGAGGAGCACCTTGAAGACGGCCTCGCGCTGAGGGGTGACTTTCTGGCCGCTCTTCCCAAGGGTCTCCTGGAGGTGAGAGTGGTCGGTCTGGCTGAGATTTTGACTCATTCTAAATAGGAAGAAGTTAGAATGACTCTAAACTTCAACTTAAAAGGGGGTTATTTGGGGTTTTCCGGGGTCCTGAGGCTAAGTGATTGGTAATAGGAGGGTAAGGATTTCACATGGGCTGGGTCGGAGCTAGGTTGGGCAAACCCCATGAGACTCACCGCGCTGTTTTCGCTTCTGGCATGCTCCGCCCCACTGGCCGGCGGGGATGTGCTGTCGCTCGGCGGCAGGCTGGAGCCGTTCTTCGATCTCCACCTGGTGGCCGAGTCCAAAGGGGCGTCGCTGCGTCTGCACGAGCCGCGCGATGAGGGTGCGGTCATGAAGTTCGATCAGCCGTGGGAGGGCGCGTTCTGCGCGTACTGCACGGTGATCGACGACCGGGGCACGCTGCGGCTCTACTACCGCGGAAAGAAGAACGGCGGTCCGGACGGCACGGGCGAAGTCACGTGCTACGCGGAGAGCTCCGACGGACGGAGCTGGCGCAAGCCGGCCACGGGTCTCGGCGGCGCGCCCGCCGGCAGCAACGTCATCCTCGACGAGCCGGGCGTGACGCACAACTTCAGCCCGTTCCTCGACGCGCGGCCCGGCGTGCCCGCGGCGGAACGTTTCAAGGCCCTCGGCGGCGTGATGAATCTCAAGGGCGGGCCGTCCGGTCTCTTCGCCTTCGTCTCCGCGGACGGCATCCGCTGGCGCAAGCTCCGCGCCGAGCCGGTGCTCACCAAGGGCGCCTTCGACTCGCAGAACGTCGCGTTCTGGTCCGAGACGGAGGGCCGTTACGTGGCGTTCTTCCGCACGTTCACCGCCGGCACGACCGACGGCGGCGCATGGCGTCCCGCCGGCCTGCGCACGGTCTCGCGCGCCGATTCCGCCGACTTCCTCGCCTGGAGTGAGACCGCGGCGATGGCCTTCCGGCCGGCCCAGGAGCACCACTACTACACCTCGCAGACGCAGCCCTACTTCCGCGCCCCGCACCTGTTCGTGTCGACGGCGGCGCGGTGGGTGCCGGGCCGCCGTCCGCTGACGGACGAGGAGGCCGCGGGCCTGCGGATCGATCCGGGCTACTACCGCTCGGCCAAGGACGCGTCCGACTGCGTCTTCATGACCTCCCGCGATGGGCGCACGTTCGACCGCAACTTCGCCGGGGCGCTCATCCGGCCCGGGCTCGAGCTCGGCCAGTGGGTATCCCGCACGGGCTATCCGGTGCTCAACATCGTCCGCACCGGCCCCGCTGAGATGTCGCTCTTCACCAACCAGGACTACGCGCAGCCCACCTCGCACCTGCGGCGCCACTCCTGGCGGCTGGACGGCATCGCCTCGATGCATGCTCCGGCCGCCGGCGGCGAATTCACCACGCGGCCCTTCCGCTTCGCGGGGCGCTTCCTCCGCCTGAACCTGGCGACCTCCGCCGCGGGCTCGGTCAAGGTGGAGATTCTCGGTGAGGACGGCGTGCCCGTGCCGGGACGGACGCTGGCGGATTCGCACGACTTCGCGGGCAACCGCCTCGCGCACGACTTCCGCTGGAAGGGCGGGGCCGACCTCTCCGACCTCGCGGGCCGGCCGATCCGCCTGCGCTTCGTGCTGCGGGACGCCGACGTCCACTCCCTGCAGTTCGCGCCCTGAGTCAGTTCAGGCCGCGGGTCGTCTCGTCGCCGCCCTGGCGGCCGACGTCGTTGATGGCCTCGAGCCGTGCCAGCTCCTCCGTCACGCGGCGCAGGCGACGTTCCGGCGAGAGGCACTCCAGGACCTCGCGCCGCGTGCGCGACTCCGCGAGCAGGTGCCCCGCGGAGGCGTCCGCGAGCGCGCCCGGCCGGTTCGTGAGGCCGCGCAGCCGCTCCATCAGCGCGTCGGCGTCGGGGCCGAGCGGGGCGACGATGCGCTCCGAGAGCGCGAGCAGCCGCGCCACCTCGCGCATGACCGCCGGCGTGTCGGGGACTTCATCCTCCTCCACGGCCGCCACCTCCAGGCGCGGGTAGGGCGTGCGCCGCTGCTTGCGCAGCACGCGGGCGCGGCGCAGCCCCTCCAGCATGACGTGCGAGGTGCCGTCCGGGTGCTGCACGTGGCCGACGATGCGCCCCACGCAGGTGAAGGGGCAGGGCGGCTCGTCGTCCTCGGGCGACAGCGCGTCCCCGTCGAGCTGCGAGACCGCGAACAGCCGGTCCCCCTCGAGCGCCTCCTTGAGCATCCGGCGGTAGCGCGCCTCGAAGATCCGCAACGGCAGCAGCTGCTGCGGCAGGAAGACGCAGTCGCCGAGCGTCATCACCGGAACGACAGCGGAGGCGGCCATGGTCCCAAGGAAGGTCGGTCCGGGCGGAAACGCAAACCGCCCGCCGCGCTCACCCCCACTGGTCCAGGAAGAGCCGCTTGGGGTCCGGGTCGGGGGTCTCCGCGCAGTAAACGGCCATGCGCAGGGCGGGGAGGAAGTGCGCCGGGGGCGGGGCCTTGGAGCGGCCCCTGATCTCGGCCAGCAGCGTGTCGGCCGAGCGCCCCGCCAGCTGGTCCAGCCGCGCGTAGCCGGCGTCCAGCAGCTCCCGTGCGAGGTCGACCGGGAAGCGCGGGATGCGCATGACCGGGCTGCAGACGGCCTCGCGCCGGCGCTCCGCGGCCCGCGCTCGCGCCGCCTCGTCCATCAGAGCCGGGCGAGGATCGCCGCGCCCATCGCCTTCGTGCCCACGGCCTTGCCGCCGCCGGCGATGTCCGCGGTGCGGATGCCTTCGGCGATGGTCCGCTCGACCGCGCGCTCGATCGCCTTGGCCTCGGCCTCGAGGCCGAAGGAGTGGCGGAGCATCAGGGCGGCGGAGAGGATCTGGGCGCAGGGGTTGGCCTTGTCCTGTCCGGCGATGTCGGGGGCGGTGCCGCCGGAGGGCTCGTAGAGGCCGTAGCCGAAGCCGTGGCGGTTGCGGTTCGCGCCGAGGGAGGCGGACGCCATCATGCCGAGCGAGCCGCAGATGACGGCCATCTCGTCGGAGAGGATGTCCCCGAACATGTTCTCGGTGAGGAGGACGTCGAACTGCGCGGGGCGCAGCACCAGCTGCATCGCGGCGTTGTCGATGTACATCACCGAAAGGGCGATGTCGGGCGCGGTCGCCTTGACGCGTTCCGACACGACCTTGCGCCAGAGCACGGAGGTCTGCAGGACGTTGGCCTTGTCGACCAGCGTGATGTGCCTGCGGCGGGCGCGGGCGGTGGCGATGGCGACGTCGGTGATGCGCTCGATCTCCGACTTGCGGTAGACCATGGTGTCGATGGCCTCGATGTCGCCGCCGTCGAGGTCCCTGGTGGACTTCGCCCCGAAGTACAGGCCGCCGGTCAGCTCGCGGATGCAGACCATGTCGACCCCGTCCGGGATGCGGTCCGGCCGGATCGGCGAGGTGTCGATCAGGTTCTTCAGCAGCAGGCCCGGACGCACGTTGGCGTAGAGCGTGAAATGCTTGCGGAGGGGCAGGAGGGAGGCGCGCTCGGGCTGTTCGGCGGGGGGCAGCTTCTCCCACTTCGGGCCGCCGACGGAGCCGAAGAGGATGGCGTCCGCGGCGCGGCAGGCCTCGAGGGTCGGGTCCGGAAGGGCCTTGCCGTGGTTGTCGATGCCGGCCCCGCCGACGTCGTGCGTGGAATGCTCCAGGGTGTGCCCCGACTTCCTCAGGACCGCCTCGAGGACGGGCAGGGCGGCGGCCATCACTTCGGGGCCGATGTAGTCGCCGGGCAGGACTGCGATCTTCAGGTTCATGGGAGCGGACGGGGAGTAAAGATGAGCCACCGCCGCCTCGGCAAGGACAAGCGGATGGCATGGAACGCCGAAAAATCCAACCCCGCGGCGATTGCCTTCCCGGCCCGGCGCCCCCTAGTCTGCGGCCCCTCCCCATGAGCGCATCCCCTCTCGTCATCGGTAAATTCTCCCTCGGCATGGGCGACCGCTTCGCCCACGAGGCCGAGGCCCAGCTCGCCGCCTGCCTCGCGGCCAAGAAGCTCGGCGTCGAGGAAGTACGGGGCGGTCCAGCCGAGGGCCTTCACGGCGGCGTCGGCCGCGGCGCGGGTGCTGGTCGGCTCGGAGCCGATGATGTTGTGCTCGCGGTTGGACTTGTTCCAGACCGGCACGATCTCGACGCCGAGCTTCTTGGCCGCGAGG
>JBJTIX010000231.1:0-5408 GCA_046095205.1 Opitutia bacterium | reverse complement strand
CGCCGCCCAGCGGCTCCGCGTGCTCTGCCGCGCCACCGGCCGCGAGCACGTCGGCGTCGTCGCCGCGCTGCCGCCCCACCAGGGCGGCGCCCAGGCCCCTTCGGTGGAGCGCATGCTGGTCGACATCGGCGCGCGCTCCTTCGAGTCGGTGGCCGCGCTCGGCCTCCGCCCCGGCGATCCGGTGGCGCCCGACGGACCCTTCACGCCCCTTGCCGAGCCCGGGCGCTACGTGTCGAAGGCGTTCGACAACCGCGCCGGCATGACGGCGCTCACGCTCGCGCTCCGCGAACTCGACGCCGGCCCGGCCTGCGCGGCCGACATCCTCGGGGTCGCCACGGTCCAGGAGGAGGTCGGCTGCCGCGGCGCCGCCGCCGCGGCCCGCCTCGCGCGCCCCGACGTCGTCATCGTGCTCGAAGGCCCTCCCGCCGACGACGTGCCCGGCCTGCTCGGCGCGGACTCGCAGGGGGTGCTCGGCGGCGGGGTGCAGGTGCGCGCCTACGACCCGACGGCCATCATGAGCCCGCGCCTGGTCGACCTCGCCCTCGCGACCGCCGAAGAGGCGGGGATTCCGGTCCAGCTCGCGGTGCGCCGCACCGGCGGCACCGACGCCCGCGCCTTCCAGGCCCACGGGCAGGGCGTCCCGGTCATCGTGCTGGGCGTGCCAGCCCGCTACATCCACACCCACCAGTCGGTCGTCGACCTCGACGACCTGCGCGCCTGCGTCGCGCTCACGGTCGCGCTGGCCCGCCGCCTCGGTCCGGAGTCCGTGGCCGGGCTGACCCGCTTCCTCTGAGGTTCCGCGCAGTTCCCTCTTGTGAGCCGGCCCCGCGGCGGAGAAAGTTGGAGGCACCATGAGCGCCGATAAGAAGTCCGGTGACAAGGAGTCCAAGCGCGCCGGCTTCGAGGCCGACCTGCGCCGGCTCGAGAAGCTCGTCGAGTCCCTCGAGGACGGGGAGGTGCCGCTCGACGACCTGGTCGCCCGCTACGAGGAGGGCATGCGTCTGCTCCGTTCCTGCCAGGAGGGCCTCAAGGCCGCCGAGCTCCGCATCTCCGAACTCGGCCGTCGCGAGGAGAACGGGGACTGATGTCCCTGCTCGGGTCCATCCGCGGTCCGGAGGACGTCCGGGCCCTGCCGCCCGCGCTGCTGCCGCAGCTCGCCTCCGAGATACGCGAGCGCATCGTCGCCGTCACGGCCCGCAACGGCGGCCACGTCGGACCCAACCTCGGCGTGGTCGAGCTCACCATCGCCCTCCACCGCGTGTTCCGTTCGCCGGACGACCGCTTCGTCTTCGACGTCGCCCACCAGGGCTACGTGCACAAGCTCCTGACCGGCCGCGGCGGCGAGGGCTTCGACCGCATCCGCCAGACCGGGGGGCTCAGCGGCTTCCTCACCCGCGAGGAGGGCCCGCACGACGTCTTCGGCGCCGGCCACGCCGGCACGGCCCTCTCGGCCGCGGTCGGCCTCGCCAACGCCCGCGACCGCCTCGGCGAGGACTCGCACGTGGTCGCGGTCGTCGGCGACGCCGCGCTCACCTGCGGCGTGACGATGGAGGCCCTGAACAACGTGGCGGGCTCGGCCCGCCGCCTCGTCATCGTCCTCAACGACAACGAGTGGTCCATCGACCGCAACGTCGGGGCCATGGCGGAGATCCTCAGCCGCCTCATCGTCACGCGCCCCTACAACGACACGCAGCGCGGCCTCAAGCGGCTGCTCGGCGGCAGCCGCTGGGGCCGGCGCGTCCTCGACTTCGGCCGCACCTTCAAGCGCGAGGTCAAGGACCTGTTCACGCGCGGGTCGTCGGTCTTCGAGCAGTACGGGGTGAGGTACGTCGGACCCGTCGACGGCCACGACCTGCCCGCCCTCGAGCGCTACCTCGCCTTCTGCAAGGAAGCCCCCGGCCCGGTCATCCTCCACATCCGCACGGAGAAGGGGCGCGGCCTGCCCGCCGCCCTGCGCAACCCGGAGAAGTTCCACGGCACCGGCGCGTTCGATCCCGAGACCGGGGACAGCCTGGCCTCGGGCGCGCCCGGCGCGCCGCGCGCCTGGCAGGACGTGTTCGGTTCGCTGCTCGTGCGCGAGGCGCGTGCCGACGCGCGCGTGATCGGCGTCACGGCCGCGATGCCCTCGGGCACGGGCCTCTCCCAGCTGCGCAAGGAGGTCCCCGCGCAGTATCACGACGTCGGCATCGCGGAGGAGCACGCCGCGCTCTTCGCCGCCGGACTCGCCGCGCGCGGCCTCCGTCCGGTCTGCGCCATCTACTCGACCTTCCTGCAGCGCGCCTACGACATGGTCGTGCACGACGTCTGCCTGCAGCGCCTGCCGGTCACCTTCTGCATGGACCGGGCCGGTCTCTCGCCGCAGGACGGCGCGACGCACCACGGCCTCTTCGACGTCGCCTACCTGCGCTGCGTGCCGAACGTCACGCTGATGCAGCCGAAGGACGAGGACGAGCTGGCCGACATGCTGCACACCGCCCTCGGCTCGGGCGCGCCGATGGTCATCCGCTATCCGCGCGGCCCCGCGGCCGGGGTGCCGGTCAAGGAGCGTCCGCGCACGCTGGCGATCGGCGAGGCCGAGGTCCTGCGCGAGGGCGCCGAGGTCCAGCTCTGGGCCCTCGGCTCGCTCGTGCCCGACGCCCTGCGCCTCGCGGAGGCCGTCGCGGCCGCCACGGGCCTGCGGGTCGGGGTCGTCAACGCCCGCTTCGTCAAGCCGCTCGACCGCGCGCTGCTGCTCCGCCAGGCGGACGCGGGGGCGCGGCTCTTCGTCACGCTCGAGGACGGTGCGGTGACGGGCGGCTTCGGCTCCGCGGTGCTCGAGGAGCTCTCGGCCGCGGGCCGCGAGCGTCCGGTGCTCCGTCTCGGCTGGCCCGACCGCTTCGTCGGCCACGCCTCGGACGTCCGGACCCTGCGCGCCGCCCACGGCCTGTCGCCCGAGCAGATGCTCGAGTCCGTCCTCGCCGCGCTGCGCCGTCAGGCCTAGCGCCCGGCGGCCTCCGACGACTCGACGCGCCGCCGCCTCTCCTCGGCGCGCGCGGCCGCCGCCTCGGCGTGACGGACCGCCTCCTCCAGGCGGGCGACCAGGCGCCGTTCGCGCTCCGACATCTCGGCGATGCGCGCGTCGCGCGCCTTCACGGCCTGCTCCCAGCCCGCGATCGCCCGGCTCCACTCCCTGGTGCGTCCGGCGAAGGCCTCGCGTTCGCGCAGCGCCTCGGCCTGGGCCTCGTCGCGCAGCTTCCGCGTGCGGTCGAGCTGCGTGCGCAGTTCCGCCAGGTCCTCGCGCAGCCCCTCGGCCCGCGCCTTCTCCGCCGTCAGCCCGGCGGACAGCTCGGCGAGCCGCGCGCCGCCGGCCTCGAAGTCGCGCCGAGCGTCGACGTCGCGGCGCCACAGCGTGACGGAGGCCGCCAGGAGCGCCCCGGTCAGGAGGAACTGGAGCGTGCGGAGGGTCATCGCTCCTGCGGCAGGGGTTCCGACGCGAAGCGCACCTCGGTGATGCCGGCCTCGCCCACGGCCTCGAGGGCGCGCGTCATCGCCGCGAACGGCGTGCGCGCGTCGCCCTGCACGAGGGCGGGGCGGCCGGGCGCGGCCTCCGCGCGGCGACGGAGCTCGGTCACGAGCTCGTTGCGGCCCATCGCGCGACCGTCGAGCAGCAGCGTGCCGGCGGCGTCCACGGCCACGACCAGCGAGCGTTCCGGCGAGGCGGTGCCCTTGGACGAGGCGGGCAGGCGCACGGGGGCGAGCGCCTGCGTCTGGGTCATGCCCAGCGTCGCGAGGATGAAGGTCGCGAGCAGGAAGAACATGATGTCGATGAGCGGGACGATCTCGATGCGCCCCCCCTCGTGTTCCTCGCGCGGCCTGCGCAGACGTACGGCCATGTCAGGCGCGCCGCCCGGTCTCGGGCGCGGGCTGGAAGTCGGCGACGGGCCGTCCGGCGGCCGCGGCCGCGCGCAGCGCGATCTCGGCCTGGTTCACCGCCTGTTCGAGGTCGTGCCGCAGCGACTGCTGGCGCCGGTGGAAGTAGTTGTGCGGGAGCAGGCAGAGGATGGCGATGCCGAGGCCCCCCGCGGTGGCGATGAGCGCCTCGCCCACGCCGCCGCTCACCTTGGCCACCGCGAGCTGGTCGGTCCCGATGAAGGAGAAGCTGCCCATGATGCCGACGACGGTGCCGAGCAGTCCGAGCAGGGGCGACAGGGTGACGAGGGTGCTCAGCAGCCACTGCCGGGCGGCGGCCTCCTCCATCGCCTCCTCCGCGCGCAGCTGCATCGCGGCCACGGGGTCGGTCCGGCCGTTGGCCAGGCCCGAGCGGAGCGCGTCGAGGAACGGCGAGCGGGCCCCGGCGGTGAGCTCCCATGCGGGGCCGAAGTTGCCGAGGCGCACGTCCCAGAGCGCGCGAGAGAAGCCGTCATCGTCGCGCAGGCGGCGGATGCGGCGCCACCAGACGGCGCGCTCGGCGACGGTGGCGACGGCGAGGATGAGGCAGCCGAGCAGGGGCCACATGACGGGCCCTCCCTTGATGAAGGTCTCGACGGCGACGTTGGCGAGGGGCGTGTTCACTGGAGCTGGAAGCGGATGGAGATCTCGAAGTGGCGCACTTCGCCGGGCGCGAAGCGCCACCGGCGCAGGATGGTGCCCACGGCCGCGTCGTCGAGGCGCTCGCAGCCCGAGGAGTTGTGCGCGCGGGCGTGCTTCACGCTGCCGTCGGGCTCGACGTGGAAGCGGACGGTGACGACGCCGCTCTCGCGCCGGCGGAGGCATTCGTAGGGATACTCGGGCCAGGGCTGCGTGCCGGCGACGTCGGCCGGCTGGAGCACCGCGGGCTGGGCGGCCGTGCCGACCGCGGAGGGGCGCGTCGCGACGACGGCGGTGCGGACGGCGGCGGGCGGCGTCTCGCGCCGCGCGGGCACGGCGGGCAGGTCGGGCAGGCGGAGGTCGGGCAGCGAGGCGACGGGCGCAAGGGGCGCGGGGGCCGGCGCGGCCGGCGGCGCGAGCGGCGCGGCGGCCTCGGCGGCGGGCGCGGCGGGCGCCGAGAGGCGGGTCGGGTCGAGACGGACGAGCGCGGGCGTGGGCCGCGCGGGCGCGGCCTCGGGTTCGCGCATGGCCGGCGGCTCGCGCACGAGTCCGGCGGCGGATACGCCGAGCGCCACGAGGCAGGCCGCGAGCGCGAGGTAGTCCGCGGCGCGGGAGGGAGGGGCGCTCTCGTTCGGGCGGGGCATCCGGAGTGGTTGATGCTGGCGGGACGGACGGTTCAGGCAAGGCGATGATGCGCCTCAGAACCGCACCTCTCCTCCGAAGAAGAACGTGCGCGGGGCGTTGGTCCGGGGACCGAGCGGGGCGCGCCCGATGATTTCACGCCGGTCAAAGACGTTCTGCACGCCGCCGACGATCCTGAGCGACTTAGTGGCGTGCAGAAC
>JBJTIX010000230.1:0-4973 GCA_046095205.1 Opitutia bacterium | reverse complement strand
GGGGCGGCCGCGACGGCGGGCGCCGGCTTGGCGGCGGGAGCCGATGATCCGCCGGAAGCGACGGCGGCCAGCATGTCGCCCTTGGTCACGCGGCCTGCCTTGCCGGTGCCCGCCACGGCGGCGGGGTCGATGCCCGATTCGGCGGCGATGCGGCGGACGGACGGCGCAATCTCGGCGGAGGCGCCGGACTTGGGTGCCACGGGCGCGGTCTTGGCGACAGGGGCTGCGACGGCGGCCGCTGCGGGTGCGGCCACGGGGGCGGAAGGCGCGTTGCCTGCGGCGCCCGCCTCGATGGCGGCTACGACCTGACCGACCAGGACTTCCGTCCCGGCAGGCACCTTGATGGTGATGCGCCCGTCGACTTCGGCGGTGGCCTCGGAGGTGACCTTGTCGGTTTCGAAGGAGAACAGCGGCTGACCCTTGCGCACACCGTCGCCATCCTTCACGAGCCAGGCTGCCAGCAGACCTCCCGTGATGGATTCGCCTGAGGGAGGTATTTTGACGTCGACAGCCATGAAGGTGAGCAGCGCAGAATTACCCCGGGTGGGGCAGATTTCAATGGGGAAAGGGCTGATTTAGAGGCCCAATTGCCCATAAACGCTCAATCGGCGAAGGCCTGCCGGATTACGTCAGCCTGCTCGATTTTGTGGACGGAAAGCGATCCGACGGCCGGAGATGCGGCGGCATCCCTGCCGGCGTAGCGTGGGCGGATGCCCAGGGCCTGCTCGATCTGTTCGGAAACGAAGGACCAGCCGCCCATGTTGCGGGGTTCGTCCTGGACCCAGACGATGCGCTGGGGCGATCCGGCGGACTGGTGGGCCTTGCGGAGTCCTTCGGCGTCGAAGGGGTAGAACTGCTCGACCCGCGCGATGGCCGTGGTCGTGTCGTTGAGCCGGACCCTCTCGGCCTCGAGCTCGTAGTAGATCTTGCCGGAGCAGAGGATGAGACGGGTGGCGTTCCGCGCGCCTCCCTGGTCGGGGAGCACGGCGTTGAAGCAGCCGCTCGTGAAGTCTTCGAGCCGGCTCACGCACGACTTGTGCCTGAGCAGGCTCTTTGGGGTCATGACGACGAGCGGCTTACGGTGCTCGACCTTCACCTGCCGGCGCAGCGCATGGAAGAGCTGGGCGGGGGTCGAGGGCTGTACGACCTGGAGGTTGTTCTCGGCGCAGAGCTGCAGGAAGCGTTCGAGGCGGGCCGAGGAGTGTTCGGGACCCTGGCCTTCGTAGCCATGGGGCAGCAGAAGGACGATGCTGCTCGTCTGCGACCACTTGGACTCGGCCGAGGCGATGAACTGGTCGATCATGATCTGCGCGCCGTTGGAGAAGTCGCCGAACTGCGCCTCCCAGACGACCAGCGCATCGGGCGTCTCGAGGGAGTAGCCGTAGTCGAAGCCGAGCACCGCGTATTCCGACAGCGAGGAGTTCACGAACTCGATGCTGGCGCCGGGGACCGAGGACAGCGGGGCGTACTCGGCGTCGTTGGAAGGGTCGTGGAGCACGCCGTGGCGGTGCGAGAACGTGCCGCGCTCGCAATCCTGGCCGGAGATGCGCACCGGGTGTCCCTCGGCAAGCAGGGTGCCGAAGGCGAGGCCTTCGCCCAGGCTCCAGTCGTAGTTCTCACCGGAACGGTAGGCCTCCTCGCGGATGTCGAGCATGCGCTTGATCTTGGGGTTGGGCGAAAAGTCGGGGGGCATCTCCCAGAGGCAGGGGGCGACGCGTTCGATGAGTTCGACCTGCACGGCCGTCTCGGCCGCGTGCGAGTAGGGCGAGGCGAAGGGCCTCAGGCCAGCGGTGGCGCCCTTGCGGGCCTCGATGTCGGCCGCCAGCGAGGCGCGGGCGCGATCGAGAGCGGCGTTGAGCAGCACGTCGATCTCCGTCCGGAGGTTCATCAGCTCGCCGTCGGGCGCCGCCTTGGTCTCGATGAGCCGCTTGGCGTAGACCTCGCAGGGGGAGGGGAAGGTCTGCACGGTGCGGTAGAGCACCGGCTGGGTGAAGAGGGGCTCGTCGGTCTCGTTGTGTCCGTAGCGGCGGTAGCAGACGATGTCCACGACCACGTCCGCCGCGAACTTCTGGCGGTACTCGAGCGCGATCTCCGCAGCGAGGGACACCGCGTCGGGGTCGTCCCCGTTCACGTGCAGGACGGGGGCTTCGACGAACTTGGCGATCTCGGTGCAATGCTGTCCGGTGCGTCCTTCTTCAGGAGAGGTCGTGAAGCCGATCTGGTTGTTGCTGACGAAGTGGACCGTGCCGCCGACGGAGTAGCCCTTGAGTCCGGCGAGGTTGAGCGTCTCCATCACGACGCCCTGTCCGGCGAAGGCGGCGTCGCCGTGGATCAGCACCGGCAGCAAGGAGGCGCGCGGCGCTTCCTGGATGTCGGCGCGGGCGCGGGCGCGGCCGAGCACGACGGGGTTGACGGCCTCAAGGTGGCTGGGGTTGTAGGCCAGCGTGACGCCGACCTTGGCGGAGCCGACGGTGCGCTCGCCCTCGTAGCCCAGGTGGTACTTCACGTCCCCGTCGCCGACGGAGGTGTCGGGGATGTGCTTCTCGTCGAACGCCTTGAAGAGCGCCTCGGCCTTCTTTCCGCAGAAATTGACCAGGACGTTGAGCCGGCCGCGGTGGGCCATGCCGAGGATGATGTCGGAGACCGCAGCCGCCGGCGCGCGGTCCACGATGGTCTCGAGGCCGACCATCAGGGACTCTCCTCCCTCGATGGAGAAGCGCTTGGCGCCGACGAAGGTGCGGTGGAGGAAGCGCTCGAACTGCTCGGCCTGCACCATCGTGCGGAGGAAGCTGCGCCTGCGCTCAGGGGCGTGGGCGGGCTTGAGACCGCTGGATTCGGCCCGTTCCTGCAGCCAGCGGCGACGTGCGCCGTCCTGGATGTGGGTGTACTCGACCGTCAGGGTGCCGCAGTAGATCGACCTGAGGCGCGAAAGTATCTCGGAAAGGGGGAGGGTCTGTCCCCCGAGGAAATCACCCGTGTGGAAGGTGCGATCGGCGGGGATGCCCTCCAGCCCCAGCGCCCGGTCGGTGAGTTCGTGGCAGTCGACCGGTTCCCCGAGGGGGTTCAGCTTGGCCTGCCGGTGTCCGAGCATCCGGTAGGCGTTGATGGCGGCCAGCACCTTGAACTGTGAGGCGAGGTCGGCGGGCGCGGCGGAAGTTCCGGCGGCGGCGCCCTTGGCGGGCTTCGGGGGGAGACTGACGCCCAGTTCGAAACCTTCGAAGAACGCGCGCCAGTCGGAATCTACGGACGAAGGGTCACGGGTCCACTTCTCGTGGTAGGCCGCAATGAGGTCGGCGTTCCATCTGGACCCTACGCTGAGATGCTTCATGAGAAATTAATGAGCGATTGACTCCCAATCTTTTTATCCTGCCAGCCGTCACCTACAAGTCCAGATGGCTGTGGAAAAATCCGCAAGATTGGTGATTGAGTCCGAGTTTTGCGGCTGGTTTGCTGAAAGACGCGTCGATGTCCACCCCACGACCCGCAAACCGTTCCTATTCCTCGGAAGCGTTGGAGCGTTGGTTCGCGTCCCTTCCCGAGGACTGGGAGTCGTGCTTTGAAGCCAAGGACCTGGAGGAGGGGCGCAGGATCTACACCGAAGGCCTGGTGCGTTCGCTGGAACTCCGGCCCGACGCGGCCGAGGCCGTCGCACGCACCGAGACCCAGACGGTCAGGGCGGTGATCGAACTGAGCGCGAGCCAGCTCGAGTGGCGCACGTCGCTCCCCGAGGAGGAGAACGGCGCGCCCTTCGCCATCGCCGCGATGTACGAGGTGGAGGAGCTGCTGGCGGACGAGATACCCGCCATCGACGAAAGCGCGGCGGACCAGCCGGACGAAGCGCCGCCCGAGCCCGAGCGCAAGGAGTCGGGCGTGAGGATGAAGCTGACCTGCAGCTTGAGGGAGGCCCTGGCGCCCGACGGCCTGACCGCCTCGGCCGCCTGGACGGGGAAGGGCGGGCAGAGTCTCAACTGCTTCGGTCCCGGTGCGATCCCGGGAGACGAGCTCTCCGACGAGCAGCGGCAGACGCTCTTCCGCTTCAACACCGTCGCCCACCGCGCCGGCTTCGTCTACGCCAAGGCGTCCGGACGCTGGGCGATCGACAACATCGGCAAGATCGAACGCTTCGTCCGCGAGGAGCTGGCCGAATGGCGCAAGCGCTTCAAGCTGGTCGGCGAGGACGCCCTGAACATCTTCCGCAACGAGCAGCTCCAGGTGGCGGTCGACGCCGAGGCGGAATCCACCGAGGACGGGAGGTCATTCCGCCTCAACTGGCGCCTCAAGGCCGGCGGGCACCGCCTGCTCGCCGACGAGCAGAAGCTGCTGCTCAAGGCTGGCGGCCGTCCCATCATCCTGCCGGGCAAGGGCGTCGTGGCCTACAATGCGGCGGTGGCCGACTTCTCCGAGGATTGGCGGGCGAAGGACGGAGAGGTGCCGCGCTACCTGCTGCTTTCGCTGTTCGACCACGCGGCCGTCGGCGCCCTGCGCCTCAACGACGACCTCAAGGAGTGGAAGGACCGCCTGCTCCAGGAACCCGAGCCCTCCGACAGCCTCCCTGCGCACCTGCGCCCCTACCAGGCCAAGGGAGTCGCCTGGCTGGCTCGTCTCTGCGACCTCGGCGCCCATCCGCTGCTCGCCGACGAGATGGGGCTGGGCAAGACCATCCAGGTGCTGGCGCTCCTCGCGTCCCGCCCGGCGGGCGAGCGTTCGATCATCGTTTGCCCCGCCAGCGTGATCCCGGTCTGGCTGGGCGAGATCCGCCGTTTCCACCCGGACATGACCTCCGCCGTCCTGACCGCGGACGACGACTTCATGCGCAGCCCCGACGTGCGCATCTGGATCTCCAGCTACACCCAGCTTCGCCGCCACGCGGAACTGCTCCCCAAGGTGCGCTTCGGTTACGCCGTGCTCGACGAGGCGCAGGCCATCAAGAACCCCGAATCGAAGACCACGCAGACCTGCGTGCTCATCCAGGC
>JBJTIX010000229.1:0-4461 GCA_046095205.1 Opitutia bacterium | reverse complement strand
GACGGCGAGGGGGCGACGCGGGGAGTTCATCGTTGGGGGGCGGAAATGGAGGGGGCGGTCTTGAGGATGGACGCCCAGATTTCGAACCTGCGCGGGGAACGACGACGGAGGTCGGCAAGTTTGTCCGCTCCGGCCTGCAGGCAGAGTGCGTAGAGACGGGAGAACTCGGCGAGGTCCTCGTGCGCGACGCTGTCGCCATACCCGGAGACGGAGACCTTGTCCTGCTCGATCGCGGCCTTCCAGCGCTCAAGGACGTCGGCATGCGCGGAGCGGTAACGCTGCTCGAGGATGTGGCCGCCCTCATGGAGCAGCACCGAGGTGTCCGCACCGGGGACGATGTTGAGGTAGTCCTGCGAACCGTGCGCCGCCGCCCCGCCGAGGTTCTTGTAAACGGCCAGGCCCGCCTTGCCGGATTCGGAGACGATGGGAAGCATCACACGGTAGGCGGCGGGCAGCTTCTCGATCCGCTCGACGAGCTGCTCGAACTTCAGTTCGGCGGAATCCTGTATGGTGACGCGGAAGGCGACGCCCTCGAGGCGGACCTGCCAGGTGAGGCCGGGAGACTTGTCGTTGAGCATCTTCACGGGCTGGGGACCCGACACGACCTCCACCCTGCCCTGACGCTTCAGGTTCTTCTCCAGTCCGCGATACGCCTCGGACAGTCTCTGCGGCTTGGCCGGGTCGGCCTTCTGGGCGCAGAGGAGCGCGGAGAAAAGCGCGAGGGCGAGGACGAATCTCATGATGTTCCGATGGTTGGACGGTATCCTCGGGCTTCAAGCATTGAGCACGTGCCGCAGGACGTTGGAGAGCATCCGACGGCGTGCGGGCAGTGTGCGGGCGGCGGCGGCCGGGGAGTCCATCTGCAGGGCGACGACCCCCTCGGGACCGTTGGCACCCCTGACATACTCGGCGTCCTCGGAAGCCCAGATGCACGCGGTGGCGGCGTCGACTTCGGGATGGAACTGCATGCCGACGGAGCGGCCGAGGGCGAACATCTGCACGGGGCACACGGGGGTGGAGGCGAGGAGCTGGGCGCCGGACGGCAGCGCGCAGGCGTCGCCATGCCAATGGAGGACGTCCACGCTCCGGCCAAGTCCGGCCAGCAGGGAAGACCCCGAGACGAGGCTGACGGGCCCCCAGCCGACCTCCCGCAGGGGCGCACCGGAAGGGTCCCGCATGGGCGTGACTTCAGCACCGGCGGCATGTGCGAGGAGCTGCATGCCGAGGCAGACCCCGATGACGGGATGGTCCACGGCCAGGCGGGACCGCAGGAGTTCGGAGGTCTCACCGAGCCACTCAAATCCCTTACGTCCGATGTCAGCCACGCCCATCGGGCCGCCCATCACGATCACGAGGTCGTCGGCCCCGAGGTCGGCCGGCCAACGCTCCCCCTTCCATGCCTCGACCTGGATGAGGCGAAGGCCGGCATCGGTCAGGAGGTCGCCCAGCAGCCCAGGCCCCTCATGCGCGACGTTCGTGATGCAGACTGCCCGGCGCACGGACGGAAATCACTTCTGGGCCTTGATGCCGGCCAGGGGGTTGGCCAGGACGGCCTCCCACGCGATCTGCTGCAGGAGGGTGTTCAGCTTCTGACCATCGGCCGCCTTCTGCAGGCCCTTGGGCACGGGCAGCCCCGCCGGGCTGCGTCCATAGAGCACGGCGAAGTGACAGTAGGAGTTGAGGGCCTTGATGGGCTCGGTGGGATGACCGAGAGGGTCGCTGAAGAGCTGCGACTGCTTCGTGATGCCGGGCACCTCGCCCTTGGCGACGCGCTCACGGAGGGCCAGCACGGCGGAACCGGCGGGAACGAGGCGGACGATGTCGCGCCCGAGCTTGGCGTTCACCGAGCGCACCTCGGCGTCGACCAGCTTGAAATAGTCCGCATGCGCGGCCCGGAGCTGCTCCGGGGTCTTGGCGTCGCGGTCGACGGCCGAGGGCCGCTTGCGCGCGATCCAGAAGGTGAGGTCGTCGTAGGGAATCCAGCTCTGCTGGACGGTGACCCTGAGCGCCGGGTTCTTCGCGAGGCCGAGCTGCGCGAACTTCAGGATCGCGTCGTCAGGCACGAGGGTGGGCGACAGGGTGAGCACGTCGGCGCCTCCCTCGGAGAGCACCCCCTTGACCTTGTTGCGCTCCTCCGGGACGTCCCAGTGCTGCGAGGTGCGCGATCCGCCGATGAAGGAGGAGGCCACGGTGCGGTGACCGTCGATGCCGGCGCCCTTGGCCAGCTCCTCGACGATCGGCCCCATCCAGACGTGGAAGCTGTGTCCGGCGGTGGCCACGCGCAGGCCAGGCGTCTCCGGCGCCGCGCCCAGCGCGGCCGCCAGGAGCAGCCAGAGGCAGGCGAGCGGTCGCAGGCTCACTTGGAGCTGCGCCAAGGACCGGCGGGCAGGCCGTCGTCGCCGGCGGAGTAGACGCTGACTTCGGGGAAGTTGGCCCAGGCGTAACGGACTTCCTTGGGCTCCTTGACGCCCTCGGCGGAAACGCGGACGGCCTTGCCGTCGGCCTTGGCCACGGCGTGCGCCCACTGTCCGTCGGCCTTGAGGAGGCCGAAGCCCTTGCCTTCGCCGCGGATGGTCACGGCACGGTCATAGGTGAGCTTCCAGGCGTCGCCGTCGCGCTCGGCCTTGACCACGCGGGGCGCCTCGCCGTTCGCACGGGCCTGGTACACGCGCTGCAGGGCGACGTAGGCGAGACGTTCGCCGACGGGCAGCTTGTCCTTCGGATGGATGTCCTTCTCCTCCCCGAGGTCGATGTTCACGGACATCATCGCGCCGGGGACGTTGTCGGCGATCCACTCCATGGACTCGCGGATCCGGGGCCAGCCCGAATCCTCCACGGCCTCGGGCTTGCGGGCCATGAAGCGGGGGAGCTGGACGATGATGAAGGGGAACTCGCGGCCCCAGGCCTTGTGCCAGGACTTGATCATGGCGCCGAGGACCCACTTGTAAGCTTCGGGCGCGCCGGCATTGGACTCGCCCTGGTACCAGATGACGCCCCGGAAGCTGTGGCCGATCCAGGGGTGCACCATGCCGTTCCAGTTCATGTGCGGGCCGTTGCTCCAGACCGGACCCAGTCGGCCGGCGTCACCCTTCATCTTGGCCGCGGCCTTGGCGTCCTTCTCCTGAGCGATGCGCTGCTGAAGCTTGGCGAGGTTTTCGGCCCGCGCCTTCATGCCGGCCGCCTCCTTTGCCTCGAAGTCCTTGGCTTCCGGCACGTCGGCATACATCCCCTTCGGGCCCCAGGCCTCGGCACGGGTGCCGCCGATGGAGGAGACGATCAGGCCGACGGGCTGCTTGATGTTGGCGCGCAGCTCGCGCCCGAAATAGAAGGCGGTGGCCGAGAAGGAAGGGATGGTCTTGGGGTCGGCCAGGATCCAGGCGCCGCCCTTGACGTCCTCGACCGGCTCGGCGGAAGGCACGCGGGCGACGGTGAACATGCGGATGCCGGGGTCGGCCGGGCGGCTGACGGCGTCCTGCAGGGCGTGGGTGGCGCTGACGGTCCAGTCCATGTTGGACTGTCCGGAGCCGACCCAGACCTCGCCGACGATGACGTCCTTGGCCACGACCTTCTCGTCGCCGGAGGCGATCACGAGGTCGGCGCCCCGCTCGGTCGGCTTGAGCCCCTTGAGCGAAGTGCGGAAGACGCCGTCGGCGACGGCGACGGTCTCCGCGGTGATGTCTCCGTAGGTCACGGTGACCTTGGCGCCGGGACGGGCCTTGCCATAGACGGCAGATTCGCCGGCCTGGAGGACGGCATGGTCGGAGAACAGACGGTTGATCTTGAGGTCGGCGGCGGAAGCCAGGGAGGCCAGCGCCAGGAGGAGCGGGACGAGACGGGGCATGGGACGGACATACCATCCGCAAGGGGGCCTCCCCTCCAGACAATATTTGGAATACAAAGGGGCTTTCCCGGGGGGCCTCCGGCCCGCCAGACTGCCGGCGTGGCGGACATCTTCACGAAGCGGAAGCGCAGCGAGGTGATGTCCCGCATCCGTTCGCAGGGCAACGTGACGACGGAACGGGCCCTGGCCTCGGCCTTCCGCGAGGCGGGCATCGGGGGCTGGCGGCGGCAGCTGCGCGTGCACGGCCGGCTCGCCGACGGCACGGCCTTCTCGCTGCGGCCCGACTTCGTCTTCCGGCCGGCGCGCATCGCGGTCTTCGTCGACGGCTGCTTCTGGCACGGATGCCCCGAGCACGGCGGCCGGCCGGTCGGCAACCGGAAGTTCTAGCAGCAGAAGTTCCGCCGCAACCGGACCAGGGATCGGCGGGACACCCGACGGCTGAAGTCCGCCGGCTGGAGGGTCCTTCGTCTCTGGGAGCATGAGCTGCGCGCGAAAGCCCGCCCCGCCCTGCTGCGCAAGCTGCGCCGACACCTCCCGACGAAAATCTGACCCTCCCTCCGGCCCACTGGCCCACCGTTCAACGGCTCAACTAACCCTAGCCCTAACCCTAGCCCTAGCCC
>JBJTIX010000228.1:0-1574 GCA_046095205.1 Opitutia bacterium | reverse complement strand
CAAGGGCGGACCCGTGAATCCGGGAGGCCGCGGCTGGGGCCCCCTCAGCGACCACCACGGCGCGATCTTCAAGGTCTCGCCCGACGGCAGGAAGTTCGAGGTCCACGCCACCGGCATCCGCGCCCCCAACGGCATGGGCGTGGGCCCCAACGGCGAGGTCTCCAACGGTGACAACCAGGGCACCTGGGTGCCCGCCGACTACATCCACTTCTCCAAGCCCGGCGAGTTCATCGAGGTGCCCGACCTCGCGCACCGCGAGCAGGCCCCCGCCAAGTACTCCCCGCACCTCTGCTGGATCCCCTACGACGTCGACAACTCCAACGGCGGACAGACCTGGGTGACCTCCAAGAAGTGGGGCCCCCTCGAGGGCCGCATGCTCTACCTCTCCTACGGCAAGTCCTCGCTCTTCGGCGTGCTGCAGGAGCGCGTGGGCGACGTCCCGCAGGGCGGCGTGGTGAAGTTCCCGCTCAAGTTCTCGACCGGCATCATGCGCGGCCGCTTCCACCCCGTCGACGGACAGCTCTACGTCGCTGGCCTCAAGGGCTGGCAGACCAACGGCGTCAAGGACGGCGCCATCCACCGCGTGCGCTACACGGGCAAGTCCGTGACCATGCAGGACCGCCTCCACGTGACCAAGGACGGCATCACCATCGGCTTCACCGGAGCGCTCGACCGCAAGTCGGCCACCGACCTCCAGAACTGGTCGGTCGAGCAGTACAACTACAAGTACTCCTCCGAATACGGCTCCGCCGACTACAAGGTGAGCAAGCCCGGCGAACAGGGCACCGACCCGGTGGCGGTCAAGTCGGTGAAGCTCTCCGACGACGGCAAGGAGGTCTTCCTCGAGATCCCCGGCCTGCAGCCGGTCATGCAGATGCGCATCAAGATGGCCCTCAAGGCCGTCGACGGCACGCGCGTCCCCGAGGAGATCTCCAACACGATCAACGTCGTGCCGGACGCCAAGGGCGCCGACTACCGCAGCTTCGCCAAGTGACCGCGGCGTGAGTCGCGCACGGAGGCCCGGGACCGCCCGGGCCTTCTTCTTGTCCGCTTGCCAACTTCCGCGGAAGCACGACCCTTGGAGGCCGCCGCCATGCAGCTACGGAGCCTCCTGACGATCCTCCTCGCGCCGCTCGCCCTCGCCGTCGAGCCCGCCCCGGGCCTGCGCGTCACGTTCGAGGGCGCAGGACGCGACGACCGCCGCGTGGACCGCCTGCTCGCCCTGCACGTGCCCGCCGGACAGCCCGTCACGCCCTGGATCCCCGCCGGCGCCTTCGTCGCCCGCTGGGAAGGCACGGTCGAGGCGCCCGTGCGCGGCATCTACACCCTCTGGGCGGAGACTTCGGGTTCTTTCCGCCTCACGGTCAACGGCCAGCCGGTGCTCGAGGGCGCGGGCTCCAAGTCGGTGCAGCTCAACAAGGGCCCGAACGCGATCGTCGCCAAGTTCGAGTCCGACGGCAGGGCCGAGGCCTTCGTGCGCGCGGGCTGGGCCTCGCAGGACTTCCCGCGGGAGGCCTTCCCGCCCACCGCGCTCGCACACACGCCCGACGAGGCCCTCGACCGCGCGCTGCGCC
>JBJTIX010000227.1:0-1558 GCA_046095205.1 Opitutia bacterium | reverse complement strand
CGGCGCATCCGCTCAGCCGCACGCGCGAGCGCATCCTCGCCTCTTTCCGCAAGCTGGGCTTCACCGTCGCCGAAGGGCCCGAGGTGGAGACCGAGTGGCACTGCTTCGACGCGCTCAACACCCCCGCCGACCACCCGGCGCGCGACATGCAGGACACGCTTTACCTGCCCGCGTCGTTCCGCTCCGCCGACGCCCCGCGCAAGGGCGCCGAGGCCGTCCTGCTGCGCACGCACACGTCCAGCGTCCAGGTCCGCATGATGCTCTCGCGCAAGCCGCCCTTCCGCATCGTCGCCCCGGGCCGCTGCTTCCGCCGTGACGCGGTCGACGCGACGCACTCGGCCAACTTCCACCAGGTGGAGGGGGTCTGGATCGACCGTCAGGTCACGCTCGCCGACCTCCGCGGGGTGCTCGACTTCTTCGTGAAGGAGACCTTCGGCCCCGACGCCGAGATCCGGCTGCGCCCGTCGTTCTTCCCGTTCACCGAGCCGAGCTTCGAGATGGACCTCCGTTCGCCCAGCCTGGGCCGTCTCTCCGGACGCTGGCTCGAGATCATGGGCTGCGGGCTGGTCGATCCCAGGGTGCTCGAGCTCTGCGGCCTCGATCCGCGCGAGTGGTCCGGCCTCGCCGTCGGGCTCGGCCTCGAGCGCATCGCGATGCTGGTCCACGGCATCGACGACATCCGCCACTTCTACGCCAACGACGCGCGCTTCCTGCGCCAGTTCTCCTGAGCCGAGCATGAAGGTCTCCCTCCAGTCCCTCGCCCGTCACGTCGACCTCGCCGGCATCTCCGCCGCGCAGGTCGCCGACGCGCTGCCGATGCTCGGCCTCGAGGTCGAGTCCGTCGCGACGTTCGGGCTCGCCCCGCTCCCGCAGGTCGTGGTCGGGCAGATCCTCTCCTTCGAGAAGCATCCGAAGGCCGACCGGCTCAGCGTCTGCCAGGTGGACGTCGGGGACGGCGCCCCGCGCCAGATCGTCTGCGGCGCCAAGAACTTCAAGGCGGGCGACCGCGTTCCGGTCGCCCTGCCCGGCACGGTCATGCCCGGCGGCTTCGAGATCAAGGTCTCGAAGCTGCGCGAGGTCGACTCGGCCGGCATGATGTGCTCCTCGGAGGAGCTCGGCCTGGGCAAGGGCGAGGACGGCCTGCTCATCCTCACGCCCCGCGCGCCCGCGGTCGGCACTCCGCTCAACGCGCTCTACGGGCCGCCCGACACGGTGCTCGAGATCTCGGTCACGCCCAACCGCGGCGACTGCCTCGGGCTCCGCGGCGTGGCCCGCGAACTCGCCGCGGCCTTCGGCCGGCCGCTCCTCCCGCTCGCGCCGACCACCCCGGCCGGCCTGCAGGCCTCCGGCGGTCCGCGCGCGGTGCGGCTCTCCACCGACGCCTGCCCCTTCTACACCCTGCGTGCCTTCCGCGGCGTGAAGGTCGGCCCCTCGCCCGACTGGATGCGCCGCGACCTCGAGGCCGCGGGGCTGCGTCCGATCAACAACGTGGTCGACATCACCAACTGGGTGATGCTCGAGCTCGGCCAGCCCCTCCACGCCTTCGACGCGGCCCTGG
>JBJTIX010000226.1:0-14800 GCA_046095205.1 Opitutia bacterium | reverse complement strand
GCGCGGCCACGAGCTCGGCCTTCTCGCGCGCCACGCCAGCGAGGTCGCCCACGCCCTCGAGGTGGACCGCCGCGACCGCGGTGATGACCGAGACGTCGGGCCGGAGCACGCGCGCGGAGACGCCGAGCTCGCCGGGCACGCTCATGCCGGCCTCGATCACGGCCCAGCGGTGGACGGCCGGGTCCGCGCGCAGCAGCATGAGCGGGACGCCGAGCAGGTTGTTCAGGTTGGCCTCGGTGACGAAGGCGGCGGGGCCCAGCAGCGCGCCCAGCAGGTCCTTCGTCGAAGTCTTGCCGACGCTGCCCGTCACGCCGACGACCGGTCCGGTGAAGGCGTCGCGCCAGCGCGCGGCGATGCGATGCAGCCCGGCCTGCGCGTCGTCGACCACGAGCTGCGGCAGCTCGTCGCTCACCGAACGCGAGACCAGCGCGCACGAGGCGCCGCGGGCGCGCGCGTCGGCGAGGAAGTCGTGCCCGTCGCGCCGGGCGGTGCGGAGCGCGACGAACGCCTCGCCCGCGGCGAGCGTGCGCGTGTCCACGCCGAAGCCCGTGACCCGGGAGCGCGGCGGCACGGTCCAGCGTCCCGCGGCCCAGTCGGCCAGCCGCTCGGGGGCGAAGGAGGGCATCAGGAGGAGCGCCCCCTCCTCAGGGCGATGAGTTCGCGGGCGACCAGCCGGTCGTCGAAGGGCACCACCGTGTCGGCGAACTCCTGCGTGGTCTCGTGGCCCTTGCCGGCGATGAGCAGGCAGTCGCCCGGCCGGGCCTCGGCCACCGCGAGCGCGATCGCCTCGCGGCGGTCGGCGACGAAATCGACGTTGGCGACCCCGCCCGGGGCCGCGCGCATGTCGGCGAAGATGTCCTCGATCCGCTCGCGGCGGGGGTTGTCGGCCGTGGCCCAGGCCCGGTGGGCGAGGCCGGCGACGGCGGCGGTCATGGCGGGACGCTTGCCGCGGTCGCGGCTGCCCCCGCACCCGAAGACGCAGAGCACGCGCCCCGGCGTGATCGCGCGCAGCATGCCGAGGGCGTTGCGCAGCGCGTCATCGGTGTGGGCGTAGTCGACGTAGACCTGGAAGCCCTGCCCCGCCTCCACGCGCTCCATGCGGCCGGGCACGCCGGGGAAGTCCGCCACGGCGCCCGCGAGCGCGAGCGGGTCGCGGCCGAGGGCCGCGGCCATCGCGAGGGCGCAGAGGACGTTCTCCACGTTGTAGGCGCCGGGCAGGGAGCTGACGAAGCGGGCGGCGGCGCCGCGCCAGCGGACGGTGAAGGCGGCCCCCACCGGATCCAGCGTGACGTCCTCGGCGCGCAGGTCGGCCGCTTCGGAACGGCCGTAGCCGACGACCTTCGACCGGCCGCGGCAGGATTCCGCCAGGATGCGTCCGTGCTCGTCGTCGACGTTGACCGCGCAGGCGTCCGGCGGCGAACCCGTCCCGCCGTCGAAGAGCCGTCGTTTGGCCGCGAAGTAGCTGCCGGCGTCGCCGTGGTAGTCGAGGTGGTCGCGGGTCAGGTTGGTGAAGCCGGCGACGGCGAAGCGGAACCCGTGCACGCGGTCCTGGTCGAGCGCGTGGGAGCTCACCTCGAGGCAGGCCCCCGCGCAGCCCGCGTCCTTCATCTCGCGGAAGAAGGCGGCGAGGTCGGCGGACTCCGGCGTGGTCTTGAAGGAGGGCACGGAGCGGCGCCCGAGGTGGTAGCGGACCGTGCCGATGAGCCCCCACGAGGAGCCGTCGGACTGCAGCAGGTGGCGCAGCAGCGTGGAGACGGTCGTCTTGCCGTTGGTGCCGGTGACGCCCGCGAGGACGAGGCCGGTGACGCCGTGGAAACGGCGCGCGACCTCCGCGAGGGTCTTGCGCGGCTCGGCGACCTGCGCGCCGGCGACCGCCGGCAGCCCCTCGACGGGGCACCACGAGACCACGGCGGCCGCGCCGCGCGCGACGGCCTCGTCGACGAAGGCGTGCCCGTCGCTGCGCAGGCCCGGCAGGGCGAAGAAGAGCGAGCCCGGCAGCACGCGGCGGCTGTCGGTGACGACGCCCGAGACCCGGGCCGACCAGTCGCCCGTGCGGCCGAGGACCGGCAGCCCGTCCATCAGGTCGCGGAACGTCGGCTTGTCGGTGGGCTTGGACACGGGCGTGGACGCGGGGCTCATCGGCGGACCTCGGCGAGGGCGCCGCGGGGCGCGTTGACGGGGGGGATGTCGAGCCACCGGATGCACTTCTCGGCGACCTCGCGGAAGATGGGCGCGGAGACCTTGCCGCCGTAGCCGACGCCCTCGCCCTGGGGCTCGTCGATGATCACGGTGACCGCGAGGCGCGGATCCTGGGCGGGGAAGAAGCCGCAGAACGAGGCGACGTGGTGCGCGCTCGAGTAGCGCCCGCCGACGATCTTCTGCGTCGTGCCCGTCTTGCCCGCCACCTCGTAGCCGGGGATGTCGGCCGCGGGCGCGGTGCCGCCCTTGCCGCAGACCTCGCGCAGCATCCCGGCGAGACGGCGGGCGGTGTCCGGGGAGAGGGCGCGGCCCCGGCTGCGCGGGGGATAGTTAAGCACCGCCTGCCGCGTGGCGGAATCCTCGACGCGCAGCACCAGCTGGGGCTGCATCAGCAGGCCGTCGGCGGCCACGACCGACATCGCCATGTGCATCTGGATCGCGGTGACGCTGACGGAGTGCCCCATCGGCATGCGGGAGATCGTGAGCCCGTCCCAGCTCTTCGGCGGGATGAGCAGGCCGGGCACCTCGGCGCCGGTGATGAGGCCCGAGGGCGACCCGAAGCCGAAGGACTTCACGAGGCCGAAGAAGCGGTCCTCGCCCAGCCTTTCGGCGTAGAGCATCCCGACCTGGACCGTGCCGCGGTTGGAGGACTCGCGGACGATCTGCCGGAGGTCGGCCGCGCCCATCGCGTGCGAGTCGGCCGGCATCGAGACCATCCGGCCGCGGTAGGGCACGTGGGAGACGCCGCAGTCGTAGACCGAGTTGGGCGTGACCAGCCCCGCCTCGAGCGCCCCGCCGACGGAGACGATCTTGAAGACCGAGCCGGGCTCGTAGACGTCGGAGACCGCACGGTTGCGCTGGCTGTCCATCGGCGCGGCCTTCTCGTCGAAGAAACGGTTGAGGTCGAAGGTGGGCCAGTTGGCGAGGCCGAGGATGCGCCCCGTGCGCGGCTCGCTGACGATGATGACGCCGCCCTTCGGACGGTAGCGGAGCGCGGCCGCCTCGAGCGCGTCCTCGCACGCCTTCTGCACCTGGCCGTGGACCGTGAGGACGACCGTGCTCCCGTCGACCGGCTCGACCTCGCGCAGGCGGTTGCTGGCGATCTCGCGGCGCCGGCCGTCGCGCTCCGACTCGATCCAGCCGTCCTGCCCGGCGAGCAGCGAGTCCATCACGCGCTCGATGCCGGCGGCGGGGACGCCCTCCTTGTTCACGTAGCCCACGACGTGGGCGGCGAGCGTGCCCTTGGGATAGCTGCGGCGGTACTTCAGCTCGGGGCGGAGCGCCTTGATGCGCAGGGCCTCGACCTTGCGCATGAGCGGTTCGCCGACCTCCTTGAGCAGGACCGTCCAGCGCACCTTGCGCTCGACGCCCTCGGAATCCGTGCGCGTGCGCGGGGTGAAGGCCTCGCGCACCCGGGCGGCGGGCAGGCCGAGCAGGGTCGCGACCTCGGGGATGCGCGCGTCATCGCCGGGGCGCAGCGACTCGGGATCGACGCCGATGTCCCAGACGTCCTCGGAGACGGCGAGCAGGTTGTCCTGGACGTCGCGGATCTCGCCGCGGCGGCAGGGACGCGTCTCGACGAGCCGGCGGGCCTGGTAGGCCTCGGCGCGTAGCTCGGGCGCGTCCACCCAGTGCAGCTGCACCAGCCTGACCAGAACGGCCCGGAAGAAGGCGGACACGACCCAGGGCAGAAAACGGAAGCGCATCCGGCTGGCATGGGGAAGGGTCATCGCTGGGCCGTTCCTCCCTGCCCCGTCATCGGACGGAAGGCGACTTCACGGGCCGTCATGCGAGGACCCTGTTGGTTGGACGCTCCGGCCGCGGGCGGCGTCGGGGCGAAGATGCGTGGAATCCAGACCACCTGTTCGGGAGGCGGAGGGCGGAAGGCCTCCCCCACCCGGTCCTGGAGCTGGATGGTGTCAAGGGTGCGGTCGCGCTGGACCCGGAGCCGCTCCAGCTCCTTGGAGGACTCGGCGGTGGAGCGCTCGAGGCGGACGATGCGACGCCCAACCTCGTCGGCGGCGATGCGCAGGCGCATGATGCTGATCATGCCCGCGAAGAAGACGATGAGGATGGCGGCCAGGGTCATCCAGCTGAGGGCGCGGACGGGCCTCATCGCGGTTCGGCCAGCCGCCTCACGGCACGGAGCCGGGCGGACCGGCTCCTCGGGTTGCGCGCCTGCTCGGCGTCGGAGGGCTTGACGGCGCGGCGCGTGAGCAGCTCGGCGCGGCGGACCCGCTCGTCCTGCGGGGTGGAGTCGTCGCGGTCGACCGGACGTCCGGCGAGGACGTTCATGTACCGCTTGACCATGCGGTCCTCCAGGGAGTGGAAGGAGATCACGGCCAGCACGCCGCCGTCGAGCAGCTTGCCGAACGCGGAGGGGAGCGCCTGCTCGAGCGCGCCGAGCTCGTCGTTCACCGCGATGCGCACGCCCTGGAAGGTGCGGGTCGCCGGATGGGCGCCGCGCGGACCGGGCGGGGGCGGGGCGGCTTCGGCGACGAGTTCGGCGAAGGACACCGTGCGGGCGAGGCGTCCAGTGCCGCGCGCGGCCAGGATGGCGTCCACCACGCGGCGCCAGCGGGGCTCCTCCCCGTAGTCACGGACGGCGCGCACGATCTCCTCGCGCCCGCCCCGTTCGAGGAACTCGGCGGCGGTGCGGCCGCGGGCCGTGTCCATGCGCATGTCGAGGGGGCCGTCGTGCCTGAAGGCGAAGCCGCGTTCCGGGACGTCGAGCTGATACGAGGACACCCCAATGTCCATCAGTACGCCATCATACCGTCCCGGAACGCGGTCAAGGTGCCGGAAATCCTCCGGATGGAAGCGGAAACGGCCGGGGTGGCGCTCCGCGGTGGCCTTCGCCCGCTCGGCTGCCGCCGGATCCCGGTCCAGGGCGTCGACGCTGGCGCCCTGGCCGAGCATCGCCTCCGCATGCCCGCCGCCGCCGTAGGTGCAGTCCAGGTAGGCGCGCCCCCGGGCGGGGGCGAGGAGCGTCATGCACTCCTCCAGCAGTACTGGCACGTGGCTGGTCATCGGCGGTCTGTGAACAAGCTGTGAAGTGTGTAAGTAAGTTTTGGATACAGCTCAGAGCCCGAGCTCGCGCAGGGCGCGCAGGATGGTGCGGGCGGACTCGGAATCGCGGTCGGCCTTCGGCGGCGTGGGCGACGCGATCTGGAAGGTGCTGAAGGAGCCGCTGAAGACGATGTCGCGCTCGAGGCGCGCCTGCCCCACCACGCGCTCGTTGAGCGTGATGCGTCCGGCCTTGTCGCAGACGACCTGGAGGCTGTTCTCGCCGAGCGTGCGGAGCGCGTTCATCTTGTCCGGATCGCTCACCGTCACCTGCGAGGACGCGTCGCGGATGCGCTGCACCATCGAGGGCGGGAACACCACGACCGTGCCCAGCGCCGGATGGAACATCGCGAGGAAGTTCAGGTCGCCCGCGCCGTCCGTGCGCCAGGACGCCGGAATCGTGACACGGTTCTTCTCATCCAGCTTTCCGTTGTGGATGCCGGTGAAGAGAAGGTTGTTGGCGCCAATGGACATGAATTGGGAGAAAGCCCCAAGTCCGCCCACTTTTCCCCACTACCCCCCACTGGTCAAGGAATTTGCCCCCTAGAGGCCCATTTTGTTGTTCACAGATCACCAGGATAGGACTTATTAGACTGATTTCAGTCTTAAAAGTTTACAAAGTGTTATCCTAAAACACTTTATGTAATTAATCCTGCTTCAGGCGCTGCGACGGGCCTGGCAAGGCCGCCCGGGGATCGCGGGACCGACCGTGATGGCGGGCCCGTTTGTAATGAGTTTATAACTACAAACGGGCCCGTCCGGCCCCCTCCCGCGGGGGCGAAATCGGTTGCCAATCCGCCCCGGCTGTGCTTTGACCAATCCATCATCCAAGCCACCATGAAGCACGCCCTCGCCACCGCACTCCTCGTCACCGCCGTAGCCTTCACCGGTTGCAATACGAACATCGGCGTAGACAACCCGGACAGCCGCGAGGCCTTCGCCAACCCGGTGACCGGAACCGTCAGCACCCGATACAACGCCCCAGTGGAGAACGTCTTCAACGCGACCAAGAGGGCCCTCGACCAGACCCCCGGCATGATGCGCACCGGCGAATCCGATGTGACGACCTACATCTCCTCCGGTGACAAGGTCGGCGTCAAGGTGTTCGCCCGATCCGTCGGAGACCTCCTCGTGACGGTGGAAATCGTCAGGACCGAGGACAAGGAGAAGAACGAGTCCTACACCGGGGTCGCGGTCAAGTACGGTGCCTTCGGCAACGTGCCCGAAAGCCAGAAGCTCATCTCGCGCATCTCCTCGAACCTGCGCCGCTGAGCGAGAGGGCGGAACCGCCAGACGGACGCCGCCCGGCCGCAGGTCAGGCGGCGCCTTCATTTTGAAACGAAACCAACTGCATGGGAAACATCCACGGACACAGCTTCCGCATCGCGACCTTCGGTGAGAGCCACGGGCCCGCGATCGGCGTCGTGATCGACGGATGCCCGCCGCGGGTGCCCTTCGACGCGGCGTTCCTCCGCGCGGAGCTGGCCCGTCGCCGGCCCGGGCAGAGCGCCCTCACGACGCAGCGCAAGGAGGCTGACGCACCCGAGGTGCTCTCGGGGGTCTCCTCCGACGGGCTGACGCTCGGCAGCCCCATCGCCATCGTCATCCGCAACGGCGACCAGCGCTCCTCCGCCTACGCCGAGATGCGCACGGCCTACCGTCCGTCCCACGCCGACTTCACCTACGACGGCAAGTACGGCATCCGCGCGGTGGAGGGAGGCGGTCGATCCTCCGCCCGCGAGACGGCCGCGCGCGTCGCCGCCGGGTCCGTCGCCAAGACAGTCCTGCGCCACGCCTGCGGGGCCCGCATCACCGCCTGGGTCGAATCGGTCTCCGACATCCGCATGCCGACGCCCGCGCGCACGCCGACGCTGCGACAGGTCGAGGCCTCGCCCACGCGCTGCCCGCACGCCGCCACCGCGACCCGCATCGAGCAGGCCATCCGTGACGCCCGCGCCGAGGGCGACTCGGTCGGCGGGGTCATCTGCTGCGCGATCGAGAACCTGCCGGTCGGGCTCGGCTCGCCGGTCTTCGACCGCTTCGAGGCCGACCTCGCCAAGGCCATGCTCTCCCTGCCCGCGACCAAGGGCTTCGAGCTCGGCAGCGGTTTCGCCGGCACGCTCCTCCGCGGCTCCTCCCACAACGACCTCTTCGTGCGCCGGGGCGGGCGGATCCGCACCGCGACGAACCGTTCCGGCGGCACCCAGGGCGGCATCACCAACGGCGAGACGGTGCTCTTCCGGGTCGCCTTCAAGCCCACCGCCACGGTCCTCCGCACCCAGCGCACGGTCGGCCCGGACGGGCGCGCCCGCGACCTGAAGGCGCGCGGAAGGCACGATCCGTGCGTGCTTCCCCGCGCGGTCCCGATCGTCGAGGCCATGGCCGCGCTCGTGGCGGTGGACCACTGGATCCGCGACCGCGGACAGAACGCGCCCTTCGGCCGCTGCGGCAGGAAGGCATGACGCCGCTGGTCATCGTGCTCGGCGCCGCCGGCTCGGGGCGGCTCGACGTCGTCCGGGAGCTGAACGGATCGTGCTGGCCCGAAGGCGCGCGGATCCGCGTGCTGCGCGAGTCGCGCGAGGCCGGCGACGGCGAGGCCTGGACGTTCGGCGACGGGCGCGCGAAGCTGCCCTCCCCCGCCGGCGAGGACGCCGCGACGCTACTGACGTGCGGCTCGCTGTCGCAGGTGGACCAGATGGAGGCGCTCCACGCCGCGCTCGCCGCGGAACCGCGCTGGCAGGTGAAGCGCATCGTCACCGTGGTGGACTGCGCCTTCGCCCATCGCCGGCCGGAGGCGGCCGAATGGTACGCGCCCTGCATCCACTTCTCGGACACGGTGATCCTCAACCGCCGGTGGGAGGCGCCCGGCCAGGCGGTCTCGCGGCTCCTCGAGCCCTACGAGAAGGGGTTCTACCCCTGCCTGTTCCTCACGCTGACCAAGGCCGGCCGCCTCGCGAACCCGTCCCAGGCGCTCGAAGGGGATCCGCTCAGGATGAGCCACATCTTCGACGACATCGACCCGGTCGACGAGATGGAGTTCGACGAGGACAACCTGCCCGACGAACCGTTCGACCTCGTGCGCCAGCCGGACAAGTACTTCGCGCGCGACGAGCTGGGCCGCCGCAAGATGACGGTCCCGGACATCGGCGCAGCGCTCAGGGCCGAGGGCCGGGCCTGAGACGCGTCACTGCTGGGGCGCGGCCGGCGCCGTAGGAGGCGTCGGAGGCGTCGGACGGCGCTTCACGCCGCCCTTGCCGTCCTTCATGTCCTTGGGCTCGGGACGTCGGTCCTGCGCGAACTCGGGATAGCGGGCCGCCAGGGTCCGGATGAATTCCATGCGGGCCTCGGGAGTCATCGCCATGATGCGCTCCCTCTCGGCCTTGGCCTTGTCGGGCGCGATGGAGCGGAGGTGATGCTCGAGGACCTTGCCGCCGAAGCCGCCCTTCTCCTTCATGTCGCGGGAGATCGCCCGGCGTTCGTCGGGCGAGGCGTTCTCGAACTTGGCCAGCCGCTCGGCGAACTCGCGGCGGACCTCCGGAGGCATGCGCTCCATCTTCTCGATGGCTCCGCGGATGCGGGACAGGCGCTCGGGAGGCAGCTCGAGGATGCGACGCAGCATCTGGATCTCCTCCACGGTGGGCTCGGGGGAGGGAGGATGGGCGGGCTGCTCGCCGAAAGCCGGGAGGACGGACACGGAGAGGATGAGGATCGTGCGGAACATGTTCACGACCCTCCGCCGGCGAGCTCGTCCACGATGGCGGGCTTCTCGATCACGGGACCCAGCAGCGCAAGGTCGTCGGCCAGCGAGAGCAGCTCCTGGAAATGCGCGGACTCCTCGGCGGCGACGACGGAGCGGGCCTCGAAGATCAGGGCCTCCTCGGAGGGGGCCCTGAGCACCAGGGCGGCCACGAGGCAGGCGGCGGCCGCCGAGAGGCCGGAACCCCAGCGGATCACGGTGCGGCGCAGGCGGTCGGCGCGGACGGCCACGAGGGCGCGTTCGGCGAATCCGGGCACGGCCACGGACCGTCCGCGGACGAGCGCGGCCGAGAGGTCGCGGTCGAAATGCTGTGCGGGTCGGCGTTCCATGTCAGTTCAGTGTGTTCAACCCCGCGGAGGGCTGCAAGTTGCGGTTAGTTTTCGGGTTCATAGAAGTCGGTCATGAGCTCCTTCAGGCGGGAGCGGGCCCGGTGGATCCAGGTCTTAACGGAGGAGACGGGACACCCCATGGCGGCGGCGATGTCCTCGTAGGGCATCTCCTGCTGCACCAGCAGCAGGATCGCGGTCCGCTGCTCCTCGGGCAGCTGGGCGACCGCCCGGGCGAAGGCTTCCTCCAGCTCATGGACGCGCCGGCCGGACTCCGGAGCGGAGTCGCCGGGCTCGGGCGCCGAATCCAGGGCCGAGGTGGGCTTGCGGCTGCGGCGGCGCCATTCGTTGAGGACGAGGTTGCGGGCGATGTGGATGAGGTAGGTGCTGAGCTTGGCGTCAGGACGCCAGCGCCCGGCCGCCCGGTGCAGACGGATGAAGACCTCCATGGCCAGCTCCTCGGCGGTCGCCTGCGAGCCGACCTCGGACCGGAGGTAGCCGACGAGGCGGCCGTGGTGGCGCTGGACGAGCATGCGCAGCGCATCGTCGTCGCCGGAGGCGACCAGGCCCATGAGCCGACGGTCCTCCTCGGCTTCCCCCTCGGGTGTGCTCTCCTCCGGCATCCTTATGTTCAACCCCGGAACGGAGCGGAGGTTGCCTGCGGACGCCGCGCGAAGATGCGCAGGAGCTGCAGCATGAACTGCTCCAGGGCGGCGACGACCTGGTAGTTGAGCTCCAGACGCACGCGGGCCTCCTCGAGCCGGACGACCGCGGCGGCCGCCTGGGCGGAGCAGTCGGGCCGGGATCGGCCGAAGAGGCGGATGCGCTCCTCCACGGACACCAGGAGGCGCGCGCGGACGCCGCGGCGCAGGGATTCGACATGGGCCTCCTCGGCGTCCTCGTCGTCATCCTCGCCCGGAGGCATGGGCGAAGCCTCGAGGGCGTCCTCGGTGAGCTTTTCCAGCAGGGCCTCGAAACGCGCGCAGAGGGCGTAGGCGGGGATGAAGGTCTCGGTGAGCCGGGCGGGCGCGGGGGCCGAGGCCTTGGCGAGCAGACGGTCGAAGTCGCGCAGCCAGTCCGCCCAGGCGGGATCGGAGACCTGCGGGGTCTCGCCGGGCAGGTGGAAGCGCAGGCATCGGCTGAGCACGGTCGGCAGCACGCGGTAGTAGTTCGCGGTCTGCAGGACGATCAGGGTGCCGGCCGGAGGCTCCTCGAGGGACTTGAGGAAGGCGTTCGCGGCCTCGGCCTGCAGACGGTCGGGCTCGTGCACGATCACGGCCCGGCGCGGCCCGGTCGCGGTCAGGCGCAGCGAGGCGACGACCTGCTGGACGGCGTCCATGGAGATGCGGCGCGACTTCTTGGTCGGACGGAGCACCGAGCAGTCGGCGTGCGCCACGGGATCCTCGCAGCCGAGGTGGATCGCGGCCAGCCGCAGGGCGGCGCGCTCGAGGAGCGCGGAATCGGGGCCGGGCAGCAGGACGGCGGGCGGCATCCTGCCCTCAGCGCGGGCGCGGAGCAGGACCTTGAGCGCGGGGAGCTCGGCGGGGTCAGCTGAATCGGCGCGTGACTTCATTCCAGATGTCGTCGGAAAGTTCCTCCGCGGGACGGGAGGCGTCGAACACCGCGAAACGGGCCGGCTCGGCGACGGCGAGGGCCAGGTAGGCGGCCCTGACCCGGCGATGGAACTCTGCGTCCAGCGCCTCGAAGCGGTCGGACCTGCCCTGGTCCCGCACGGAGGCGCGCCCGAGGCCGCGCTCGGGCGCGAGGTCGAGGAGGACGGTCAGGTTCGGACGGACGGCGCCGCAGGCGAGACGGTTGGCGGACTCGACGAGTGCGCGGTCGAGGCCGCGTCCGCCCGACTGGTAGGCCACGGTGGAGTCGGCGAAGCGGTCGCACAGCACGACCTCGCCCCTGGCCAGGGCCGGCGCCACGGCCTCGGCGACGAGCTGCGCCCTGCAGGCGGCGAAGAGCAGCGCCTCCGCGGCGGGAGAGATGGCCTCGCCGGGACGCTTCAGGGCCTCGCGCATGCGCTCACCGAGGGGCGTGCCGCCGGGCTCGCGCAGCCGCAGGACGGTGCTTCCGGTCGCGGCGAGACGCTGCGCGAGCAGGGAGATCTGGGTCGACTTGCCGGCCCCCTCCCCGCCCTCGAACGTGATGAACTTGCCGACGATAGGCATGCGCGGATGAAGATGAATGCGGCGAGCCGGTTGGCGAGAGGAGAAAAGGCTCCAAGAAAAAAGCCCGGACTTGCCGGGCTTTCCTGACGGAGCGAACCGCCGTCACATCGTCGGGGTCGGATTGACGGGCGGATCAACAACCTCCTGCTCGACGAGGCGCTGCAGGGTCTGGGCGATGCGGTCGGCGATGGACGACGTGCCGCCGCCGCCCCCCGTGGAGGTGCTCATGGCGGGCGTGGGCGGAAGCACGTTCGAGGAGGTCTCTTGCTTGGGCGGAGTGTTCTCAATGACGGTGACGGGGGCCTTCTGGCCGGGAGGAGGCGGCGGGGGCGCGAGCGATGCCTGGTCGCGGATGGCCTCGACGATGTTCGCGGGCACGCCGGAAGACTGCAGGACCTCGGCCAGCTCGAGCAGCTGCGCGGAATTGAGGTCTCCCAGCTCGATCAGGGCCACGGGAGAGGGCGCCGAGGAGCTGTCCGTGCCGCCCGAGGTGGACGGGGGGTTGCCGCCGCCGCCCGCCGTGGAACCGACGACGGCGGTGTTGGCCGTGGCGGAATTGCCGGGGTCCTTGGTGGTGACGTTGAGCTCCTTGCCGGGAGCGACCGTGACGGGGCCGGTGTTGGCGTCGTAGACGACGCCCTCGACGGAGCCGCGCACGCAGGCGATGCTCATCGAGACGGTGCCGTTGGAGTTGCGGACGAAGCCGACGGTGAAGACGGTGCCGCGGATGCGGGCCATGCCGACGGGGGTCTTGATGACGTAGGAGGACAGCGGGCTGAGCTTGCGCACTTCGCCGACGACCTTGCCGCGCTTGACCTCGATCTCGGTCACGGAGGGAGACGGCTCCTTCTCGAACTTCTGGTAGGAGCCCTCGGCGATCGCGGGGGAGGCGACCTGGCGGAAGGTCTTCACCTCGATGAGGGAGTCGGGGCTGACGATCAGCGTCGATCCGTTGGAAAGGATGAGCTCGGCGGTGGAGGACGCGGCGGTCTCGATCTGGTGGCCTTCGGCCGGGGAGAACACGAAGCCGGAGACGAGGGGCTTGCGCACCTTCTTGGCGTCGATGGAGGCGGCGGTTCCGGTGAGGTTGCCGACCAGCACCTTGCCGTCCTGAAGCGCGGCGAAGGACATCGCCGGCGTGAGCACGACGCTGAGAAGAAGGAGGACGCGGTGGCGAAGGCTGCTCATGTGCAGATTGGGGTTTTTTGAAACTAGGCGGCCGCCCGGTACTGGCAACCCCTTAAAGCACCCTCCCGGAAGCAAAAAGGCCCCCATCCCATGGGGACGGAGGCCTCTTGGAGCCGTCGGGGGTCAGGCCCCGGCGTATTTTTCCAGACGGCGCTGAATCTTGAACGGGGAGAGCTGCGCGTAGCGCGGAAGTCCCTGTTCAAAAGGCAGTTGCAACTCTCCCTGGATCAGCGGGAGGGCGTATTTCACGAACTCCTGGCTGATGGACATACGGTCGTCGCCGATCCATTCCGGAGGGAAGGCCTTCACGCCGTTGGCGATTTCGCCCAACGGGGCGAGGCGGGTCTCGACGGCGTAGGCTTCCTTGCCGGAGCGCACCATGGTGACCATCTGGCCGGAATGGCCCTCGATGGCGGCGCGGACGGCGGCGGCGCCGCAGAGCTCGGCCTCGTCGACGTCGGTCTTGGAGGCATTGTGCGAAGCGGCGCGCTGGGTGATGCCCAGCTTGGAGGCGCGTGCCTTGACGCCCTCGAAGCGATCCTCGACGAGGTTGCGGAGGTATTCGCCGGCTCCGCCGAGGACGGCGTGGCCGAAGGCGTCGGTGCTGGAGGTGTCGGCGCCGAGGTAGTTGCCGGCGGCGTCCTGCACGCCTTCGGACACGACGACGAAGCAGTGCTTCTCGGACTTGAGGACCTCCTGCACGCGGCCGATGAAGGCGTCGGCGTTGAAGGGCACTTCGGGCAGCAGCACGATGTGCGGGGCCGAGCAGTTGTAATGGGTGTTGGACTTCACGCGGTCGTCGGTCTTGTCGCGGCGGTGGGCGAGCACCGAGGAGGCGGCGAGCCAGCCGGCGTTGCGCCCCATGACCTCGAGGACGGAGACGAAGTCGTTCTGGCCCATGGCGGCGTTGTCCAGGGCGGTCTCGCGCACGGTCACGCCGATGTGCTTGGCGACGGAGCCGAAGCCCGGGCAGTGGTCGGTGAGGGGAAGGTCGTTGTCTATCGTCTTGGGCACGCCGATCACGCGAAGCTCGTAGCCTCGCTCCTTGGCGAGGGCGTCGATCTTGGCGGCGGTGTCCTGGGAGTCGTTGCCGCCGATGTAGTGGAAGAAGCGGATGTTGTGGGCCTCGAAGACCTGGAGGATGCGGTCGAAGTCCTCCTGCTTCTTGACCTTGTAGCGGCAGGTGCCGAGGGCGGCGCCGGGGGTGTGGCGCAGGGCGCGGAGGGTCTGCTGGGACTGGGCCGCGAGGTCCACCAGCTCCTCGTTGAGGACGCCCTGGATGCCGTTCAGTCCGCCGTAGATTTCCTGGATTTCGTCCTCGTGCTTGAGGGCCTCGGAAATGACCCCCGCGAGGCTGGCGTTGATGACGGGGGTGGGGCCGCCGCTCTGCGCGACGAGAAGGTTGCCGATAAGGGAGGACATGGGAGGAACGGTTTGAAAGGTGGGTTGTGGGAACCCCCCTGCCCCTTGGCAACACGGAAAACCCCGCCCCCCGCGCACGACGCGCGAAGGCTTACAAAATGCGGCCCGGACGCACTTCCGCGGACTCCGGAACCTTCGCCTTCCACTCGTCGGCCTGCCGTGCGAAGGCGTCCACCTGGGCGCCCGCCGCCCCGGTCAGTTCGGAGGCGCGGGCGACGGCGGCCCGCAGGGCCTCGAGGGGCACGCCGACGCGCCGGTCGGCGGCGAGCCGCTCGACGAGGTCGTTGCGGGCGCTGCCGCCCGAACGGAGGTCCTTGGCGACGGCCACGGCGTGCTCCTTGATCGCCTCATGCGCGGCCTCTCGTCCCGCGCCGGCCTTGACGGCCTCCATCAGGAAGGTGGTCGTGAGCAGGAACGGCAGGTAGTGGGCCGACTCGCGGTCCACGACGGGCCGATTGACTTCCATCTGGCCGAGGACGGTGAGGAAGGCCTCGAAGAGGCCGTCGAGCGCGAGGAAGGCGTCGGGGAGGAGGACGCGCCGGACGACCGAGCAGGAGACATCGCCCTCGTTCCACTGGTCGCCGGACAGCGAGGCCGCCATGGCGAGATGGCCGCGCAGGATGACGTGGAAGCCGTTGATGCGCTCGCTGGTGCGGGCGTTCATC
>JBJTIX010000225.1:0-3239 GCA_046095205.1 Opitutia bacterium | reverse complement strand
CGCCGCGCAGGTCGAGGGTGGTGCCGCTGGCGACGTTGAAATAACCGGTGGCGGCGGCGGTGAGGACGTTGCCCGAACCCGCCGTCGTGGTGTCGTTATTGATCCTGAACGACGTCGCGTTGATGATTTCCGTGATGTAGCTGTTGCCGGGGATGTTCGTCCCGGAGACCACCTGACCGACGGCGAGACGCGAGGTGTCCCCGACGGTGACGACGTTGCCCGTGGCGAGGGTCGACATCGTCGGGGGCGTGACGACGACGAAATTGAGCCGAGGGACGGAAAGGACGTGCGTGACGCCGCCCGAGGCGAGGATGCCGCCGGAGGAGACGGTCAGGTTGGCCGCGGCCGTGGCGCCGACCTCACGGGCCAAGGTGTCGGTGATGGCGAGGCCGCGGAGAGTGCGGTCGAAGGCGATGTCATCGGCCCCGAAGGCGGCGTTGACGCGCAGGACGTCGGAGAAGACCGAGGCCCCGACGTTCGCCGCAGAGGAGAACGCGGTGAAAGGAACGATGCCGTTGGTGGCGTCATACGCGCCGAAGACGCCGTCGCCCACGAGGAACCGGGGATGGAAGCCGGAGGGCAGTCCGGTGAAGACGACCTTGCGGGTGCTGCCCAGCGCGGCCGTGTCGCGGACGTCCAGCGAGCTGCGGGGGTCGGTGAAGACCGCGAAGTCGAGGGAGGAGAAGGTGAGCGTCGAAGCGCCCCCGGTCTGGGTGATCTTTGAATTGCCGTAGAAACGGGCGGGTCCGGTGGACTCGTTGGTGCCTCCGGCGGCGGCGACATAGCTGAACGTGCCGCCCTCCATGCTGAAGGCGGAGGTGTCGCCGAGTCGCGTGGCCAGGGAGCCATTGACGGCGTTGTCGATCGTCACGACTCCGGGACTGCGGATCATGAGTCCGTTGCCGACGGTCGAGGAAAGGGCGTTGAAGGATCCTGCGCCGGAAATGGTGGCGGAACCGCGCTCCATCAGGAGCGTGGTGATGGTGTTGGCCGCGGTGAAATTGAGCAGACCGGTGCCGCGGTGGTAGATCTGGCCGCCGGAGGCGGTGCCCGGCGTCACGGCCCCGGTGAAGTTCGTGGTGCCTGCGCCGCCGGTCACGAAGATGCGGTTGTTGGTGTCGTTCGAAGTGTTGAACGCTCCGAAATTGATGACAGCTCCGCCGGTGAGCTCATTGAAGATCCAGCGGTTGTTGCCCCAGTTGACCGTGGTGCCGTTGAAGGTGAAGCCCAGGGATCCGCCGAAGGTGACGGGGTTGCCGTTGAAGATGACGCCACCCGCGGCGTCGGTACCGGCGAAGGTCTGCGCCACGGTGGCCTCGATGAGGCCGCCGTTGAGCTGCAGGCGCTTGGTGGCGCCGAGCTGCTTGGAGAGGATGAGCCTTCCCTGGGTGAGGAGGGTGTCATCGGTGTAAGTGTTGAGAGATCCGGAAAGGGTGGCGGAGCCTCCGGGAGCCAACTGGAACTCGATGCGCGTCTTGCCGCCGGCGGCGGCGTTCTCACCGATGACGCCGCTCCAGACGGTGTTGCCCGTGCCGCGGAAACGGAGGACCTGCTGCGCGGCGGAGGTGGCGGTCTCCGCGCTGGTGTAGTTGCCGGAAACCGTGAGGGTCGCGCCCGAGTCGAGGAAGTTGTCGAAGTTGACGTCACTGGTCCCGGCCCCCTTGGTCACGGTCGACGTGATCGTGATCGAATTGGAACCCGCGAACGCAGCGGTGGTGTTGTTATTAAGGGTGACCGGCCGCGCGATCGTGAGCGGACCTCCGTAGGCGAAGACCGTGCCGTTGCTGAAGGCGAGGGTGGAATTGGTTCCGAGCGAATTGGCTGTCAGACCGAGCAGGCCGCTCGCGGCCGTGACCGTCCCGGCGAAGGTGTTGATGGAGGCGGGATTGAGGATCCAGGTGCCACCGTCGGTCTTCTGGACGTTAAGGACGTTGGGGAAGTTCGCGTTGGTGCTGTCAGTGAGCACCATGTTCAACTGGTTGCCGTCGGTGTTGGAGCCCCTCAGCTCAAGGGTGAGGATGCGGGCGACGGTGTCACCACGGGTGGTGTGGGCGAAAGTTCCCCCGTTCCAGACCAGGGGTCCCGAGCCGGACGAATCGATGCGATAAACCCTGTTGGCTGTGAAATTGGCGCTGGCCTGCAGCGTGAGGTTCCTGGTGGCGGTCTCGCCGGAGCCCACGTAGGAGAGGGCGTTCAGGTCTGCGTCTCCCGGATTGTAGATGAGCGCGCCCGTGGCTCCGGTGCCGGAACCCAGCGAGCTGGCGCCGCCCGAGCCGCCGAGGGAAGTCACGATTAGGTTGCCCGCGGTCACCGTGGTCGTGCCCGTGTAAGTGTTGGCGTTGCCGAGCATGAGCACGCCACCTCCTCCCTTCGTGAGGGTGCCGGCCGTGCTGCCGCCGCTGATGACGCCGGAAAGGATGCCGGCGGTAATCATCGTGCCGGTGTTCCCGTTGTTATTGACCGTGATGGTCCGGGCCGCCGTGCCGAGATTGATGCTGTTCGTGATTTCCGTCTCGCCGAGGGCGGTGGACGACCCGAGGACGAGGGACGAGGGATTGAAGGTGGCCCCTCCCCAGGTGAGGGCGCCTCCTCCGAGGGTCACGACCAGCCGGTCGGTCGAGCCAGCCGCGAAGCCGGAATTGCCGCCGGTGAGCTGCACGTTGCCCGCAGCCGCTCCCAGGGTGCGGGTGAAGGTGCCGGAGGTTTCGATCACACCGCCGTTGATGGTCAGGAGGCTGCCAGTCGGAAGACCCGTGCCGTCGAGCGCCCTGAGCGCGCCGCCGGATATCGTCGTAGTGCCGGTGTAGGTGTTGGCTACGGCGGGATTGAGGATCCAGAGGCCCCCGTCCGCCTTGGTCAGGGCGGTGGCGGTGGAATCGAGGGGGTTGTTGACGATGCGAAGGCGGAAGATGTTGTCGCCGATCGACGTGCCGCCGAGGGTCAGCGTCTTGGCACCGCTGGTCACGAAGGCGATGTCGCCCGTGTTGCTCCAGATGAGGGAGGCATGGTTGTCACCGGTGCCATTGCCGACCACTTCGTTGCCGTAGGTGCCGGAAGACTGGATGGTCGCGTTGCCTGCGAGCGAGAAGAGACGGTCGGTGCTGACGGAAGGCGTCTGGGTGGTCTGGTAGATGCCGCCGCCCGTGGGGGCACCGGTAGCGGCCGCACCGGTGTCGGTCGGGGTGCCGGCGTTGAGGAGGGGGTTGGTGGCGGCGTGGGTGGAGGGGCCGAGACCGGTG
>JBJTIX010000224.1:0-7074 GCA_046095205.1 Opitutia bacterium | reverse complement strand
GTCCGGCCTCGATCCCGCCGCCGTCCAAGGGACCGGCAAAGCCGGCCGCGTCACCAAGGGCGACATGCTGGCCGCCCTGAGCGGGGGCGCGGCCGTCTCCAAGGTGCCCGCCCCATCCGCACCGGCCGCCGCCCCTGCCGTGCCCGCGTCTTCCGCGGCGCCCGCCCCGGTCTCAATCCCCTCGCGCGACGGTCGTACGACCCGTCGCAAGATGTCCCCGCTCCGCAAGAAGATCGCCGAGCGGCTCGTGCAGGCCAAGTCCGAGGCGGCCATGCTCACCACCTTCAACGAGGTGAACATGGCCCCCGTGATGGAGCTGCGCAAACGGCACGGCGAGGACTTCCTCAAGAAGTACGGGGTCAAGCTCGGCTTCATGTCCTTCTTCGTGAAGGCTGCCGTCCGGGCCCTCAAGGAGGTCCCCCAGGTCAACGCGCAGCTCGAGGGTGACGAGATCGTCGAGAACAACTTCTTCGACATCGGCGTGGCCGTCGGCACCGACAAGGGCCTGATGGTGCCGGTGGTGCGCGACTGCGAACGGCTCACCTTCGACGGCATCGAGAAGGCCATCGGCGACTTCTGCAAGCGCGCCCGTGACGGCAAGATCCAGCTCCCCGAGCTCCAGGGCGGCGTGTTCACCATCTCCAACGGCGGCATCTACGGCTCCATGCTCTCCACGCCGATCCTCAACCATCCCCAGGCGGCCATCATGGGCCTCCATAACATCGTCGAGCGCCCCGTGGTCGAGAACGGCACCATCGTCATCCGGCCCATCATGTACCTGGCCCTCTCCTACGACCACCGCATCATCGACGGCAAGGAGGCCGTCACGTTCCTCGTCAAGGTCAAGCAGGCCATCGAGGACCCGCAGCCCCTGATGTTCGGCGCCTGAACCACCTTACCACACCAGACCATGTCCCAATTTGACCTCGTAGTGATCGGCTCCGGCCCCGGCGGTTACGTCGCCGCCATCAAGGGCGCGCAGCTCGGACTCAAGGTGGCCCTCGTCGAGAAGGATCCGACCCTCGGCGGCACCTGCCTCAACGTCGGCTGCATCCCGTCCAAGGCCCTGCTCCACTCCACCGAAGTCTGGCACCTCGCCAAGGAGGGCAAGAAGCACGGCCTGCAGGGCTCGGACAAGCTCACCTTCGACGTCGCGGCGATGATGGACAACAAGAACAAGGTCGTCGCCCAGCTCAACCAGGGGGTCGAGTTCCTCACCACCAAGCGCGGCATCGAGATCGTCCGCGGTCTCGGCCGCCTCGGCAAGCCCGGGCAGGTCCAGGTGCGCAGCACCTCCGGCGACCGCACGCTCGAGACCAAGAACATCCTCATCGCGACCGGCTCGGTGCCGATCGAGCTGCCGTTCATGAAGTTCGACGGCGAGTCCGTCATCTCCTCCGACCAGGGCATCGCCCTGCCCTCCGTCCCCGAGCGCATGGTGGTCGTCGGCGCCGGCGCCATCGGCCTCGAGCTCGGCAGCGTGTGGGCGCGACTCGGCTCGCAGGTCACGGTCGTTGAGATGCTCACCACCATCTGCGGTCCCTCCTACGACGCCGACATCGCCAAGGCCGCCCAGTCCGCCTTCGAGAAGCAGGGCATCAAGTTCGAGCTCGGCGCGAAGGTCACCGGCGTGAAGAAGAGCGCCGCCGGCCTCGCCCTCACCGCCGAACGCGACGGCAAGCCCCTCGAGTTCCCCGCCAACCGCATCCTCGTCGCCGTCGGCCGCAAGGCCAACACCACCGGTCTCGGCGCCGTCGAGGCCGGCCTCAAGCTCGACGAACGGGGTCGCATCGTCATCGACGGCCACTTCAAGACCAACCTGCCCGGTGTCTACGCCATCGGCGACGTCGTCGCCGGCCCCATGCTCGCCCACAAGGCCGAGGAGGAGGGCGTCGCCTGCGTCGAGAACATCGCCGGCAAGCACGGCCACGTGAACTACGGCGTCATCCCCGGCGTGGTCTACACCGACCCCGAGGTCGCCTGTGTCGGCATCTCCGAGACCGAGGCCAAGGCCAAGGGCCTGGAGGTCAAGGTCGGCAAGTTCCAGCTCCAGGGCAACGGGCGCGCCATCGCCTCCGACGCCACCACCGGCCTGGTCAAGGTCATCGCCGACGCCAAGACGGACAAGGTGCTCGGCGTGCAGATGGTCGGACGCGGCACTTCCGAGATGATCGCCGCCGCTTGCGCGCACATGGAGTACGGCGGCAGCGCCGAGGACATCGCCCGCACCTGCTTCGCTCATCCGACCATCAGCGAATCCTTCAAGGAGGCCGCGATGGCCGTCAGCAAGTCGAGCATCCACTCGCTCTGACGGAAAGCGCGCCGCGCACGACAAGGGCGTCCCTGCGGACGCCCTTTTTGTTCGAGGCGTAAACGCAGGATAGCGGTCAGAAAGTAGGGGCCAGGCTTGCCACGGCACGCGTCCCGGTCGACTGCCGTTGCTTCCTTCCGGACCTGGCGGGATTCGTCGTCGGCCCGCTGCATGGGGCCTGGCTTGTCATGATTGATGCGGTCATAATCCGTCCTTTTCAATCTCCTTCTTACGGCATAATCGTCTCACTTCCGATGGCCGAAATACCCAAGTCCTACGACCCTCAGGGCGTCGAACAGCGCTGGTACGACCTCTGGGTGTCGTCGGGCTGCTTCAGGGGGAAGGTCGATCCCGCGCGCGAATCCTTCGCGGTGATGATCCCGCCGCCCAACGTGACGGGCGTGCTCCACATGGGCCACCTGCTGAACAACACGCTGCAGGACATCATGGTCCGACGCGCACGCCAGGAGGGCAAGTCGGCCCTCTGGCTGCCGGGCACGGACCACGCCGGGATCGCCACGCAGTCGCGGGTGGAGCGCGAGCTCCGCCAGAAGCACGGCAAGACCCGCCACGACCTCGGCCGGGAGAAGTTCCTCGAAGTCGCGGCCGAGTGGCGCGACCGCCACGGCGGCATCATCCTCTCGCAGCTCCGCAAGCTCGGGGCGTCCTGCGACTGGGACCGCACGGTCCATACGCTCGACGCGGGATACTCCCAGGCGGTGCTGCAGGCCTTCGTGACGCTGTACGAGCGCGGCTACGTCTACCGCGGCAAGCGCATGGTCAACTGGTGCCCGGTCTCCCAGACGGGCCTCTCCGACGAGGAGGTCGTGATGAAGCCCTCCAAGGGGCAGCTCTTCCGCATGCGCTACGAGGTGGCCGACATGCCGGGCACCTGGCTGGAGATCTCGACCACGCGCCCCGAGACGATCCCCGGCGACACCGCGGTGGCCGTCCACCCGGAGGACGAACGCTACCGGCACCTCATCGGCAAGCACGTCTGGCGGCCCTTCCCCCGCGCGCGCATCCCGATCGTCGGCGACGCCGCGGTCGATCGTGAGTTCGGAACGGGCGTGCTCAAGGTCACGCCCGCCCATGACCGCGCCGACTTCGACATCGGCAAGCGGCACTCGCTGCCGGTGCTCGACGTGATGACTCCCGACGGGACCATGTCGGCCGACGCCGGCCCGCTCGCGGGTATGGAACGTTTCAAGGCCCGCGAGGCGGCCGCGCGGCTGCTCGAGGAGATGGGCTGCCTCATCAAGGCGGAACCCTACGAGAACACGGTCGGCTACTCCGAACGCGCCGACGTGCCCATCGAGCCCCGCCTGAGCGAACAGTGGTTCATCCGCTATCCGAAGATCGAGGAGGCCAAGCGCGCGGTCACCGCGGGCATCATCCGCTTCCACCCCGAACGCTGGACGAAGACCTACCTGCACTGGCTGGATAACATCCAGGACTGGTGCGTCAGCCGCCAGCTCTGGTGGGGACACCGCATCCCGGTCTGGTACCGCAGGGGCGCGGACCGCAACGACCCCGCCAATCGCCACGTCTCGCTCACGCCCCCGGCCGATCCCGCCAACTGGGATCAGGACCCCGACGTCCTCGACACGTGGGCCTCCTCGTGGCTCTGGTGCCTCGCCACTATCGGCTGGCGCAAGCCGGGCGAGACCACCCCCGAGCTGGCCCATTGGTATCCGACCGGCGCCCTCGCGACGGGTCCAGACATCATCTTCCTCTGGGTGGCTCGCATGATCGTGGCCGGCCTCGAACTGCACGGTCCGGAGAAGCGTACGCTGACCGACGATGAGATCCGCGCCCGCGTGCCCTTCCGCCGGGTGTACTTCAACGGCATCATCCGCGACAAGCTGGGCCGCAAGATGTCCAAGTCACTCGGCAACTCGCCCGAGCCGCTCGACCTCATCGCGAAGTTCGGCGCCGACGGTCTCCGGTTCGGGCTGCTTTCCATCGCGCCGAAGGGGCAGGACATCCTGTTCGACGAGGACCGGGTCGCGCAGGGCCGCAATTTCTGCAACAAGCTCTGGAACGCCGCCCGGTTCCGGCAGATGTCGGGCCCGATGGCCGACAACGGCTCACTCGCCGCAGTGGTGGCCAGGATCTCCCCCTCGCGCCTGGACGACGACGACTTCGCCATCCTGCACGGTCTGGCCGAACTGACCGACACCACCAACCGCAACCTCGCCGATCACGAGTTCACGGCCTACGCCCAGGGGCTCTACGCATTCTTCTGGGGGGACTTCTGCGACTGGTACGTGGAGGCCTCGAAATCCCGGCTGGCCGACCCCGCCCTGCGGGACTCCTGCCTCGCCGTGCAGGACCTGGTGCTGCGCCAGTTCCTGCTGATGCTCCATCCCGTCGCGCCCTTCATCAGCGAGGAGCTCTGGCACCTGCTCGGCTACGGTCCCGCCTCCGACTTCATCCAGCGCCACCACACGGGCACCGGCGGCGACCTGCTGAAGACTCTCCGTGACCACGGCGTGAAGCCCGCCGCCGCCAAGGTCGGCAATGTCGTCGCGCTGCGCGAGTTCGTCGCCGCAGTCCGGGCCCTGAAGTCCCAGGCCGGTCAGGCCACGCGCAAGGACGGCACGGCCTCGGTGCAGGTCAAGGACGCCGCCGGCCGCGCCCTGCTCGAGGCCTCCCGTGACAAGGTGTGCCGTCTGGCGGGCCTTTCCGGCATCGGTTTCATCGACGACCTGGGCGGACGTCCGGGCTCGCTGACCTCCCTCGGCACGGTCGCGCTCGACCTCGGCGCCGGGGTAGACGTGGCCTCGGAGAAGGTCCGCATCGGCAAGGAGCTCGAGAAGGTCGAGAAGGCGGTCGCCGCGGGCGAAGCCAAGCTCTCGAACGAGGCCTTCGTCTCCAAGGCCCCTCCGCAGATCCTCGACGGCGCCCGCCGTCAGCTCGACGAGGCGAAGGCCCGTCGTGAGGAACTCCTCAGGATGATGGCCACGCTGGGCTGATGTCCTCCGTCGTCGTCCATGCCGATCCGGGCGCGGCGGCCGCAGCGGTGGCCGCAACGGTCGCACGGCTCGTCCGGGCGGGCACCGCCGGCCGTCCGGCGGTCCTAGGTCTGGCCACCGGCTCCACCCCCCTGCCCCTCTACCGCGAGCTCGTGAGGCTGCACCGTGAGGAAGGCCTGAGCTTCCGTCACGTGGTCACGTTCAATCTCGACGAATACGAAGGCCTGCCCGGGGACCATCCGCAGTCCTACCGCCGGTACATGGACGAGAACCTCTTCGGGATGATCGACATCCCCCGCGCCGCGACGCACGTGCCCGACGGATGCACGGGAGACGCCGACGCCGCCTGCTCGGCCTTCGAACGCGCCATCAAGGACGCCGGGGGCATCGACCTGCAGATCCTCGGGATCGGACGCACCGGTCACATCGGCTTCAACGAACCGCCCTCCTCGCGGGACTCCCGGACGCGCCGAGTGACGCTCGACGAAGTCACCCGCAAGGACAACTCGGTCTTCTTCGGCGACATCTCCGCCGTCCCCCGCGCGGCGCTGACGATGGGGGTGGCCACCATCCTCGACGCGCGGCGCATCGAGCTGCTGGCGTTCGGCCAGGGCAAGGCCGCCATCGTCCGTCGCGCCCGCACGGAGACCCCCTCGGCCGCCTGCCCGGCCACCTGGCTGCAGGGACACGCCGCCTGCACCTTCCACCTCGATCCGGCCGCGGCATCGGAGTCCGGAGGCTGAGCATGCTGAAGGTCTCCCCCAGGCACGTGGCCAAGGCCGACCCCGGCCTCGTCCCGGCCGCGCTCTGGACACGCAGCTACCTGGCCGCCGTCCGTGAAACCAGGGGGGTGGGTGAACTCACCCTCTGCCTGACCAGGCCCGACGGCACGGCCTCTCGTCACGTCACGCTCGTGCCCGCTCCGGGAGCCCTGGACGCCGAGGCCTGGCGTCACGTGGAACGTACGGTCAAGTTCCTGCTATGGTCGCGGGGCGGGGAGAAGGTGCTCCTGGCCGGCGCACGGGCCGAGGAATACGCCCGGCTGCTGGGCGCCTGCTATTCGCCGGGAGGAGAGCGCGCCTTCGATGCCGACTTCAACCTGCGACTTTTTGAAAAGCCCCTGACGTTCTCCGCCGTGCAGCGCGGCGCCCTGCCCCCGGAATCCTCCGGACACGTCCGCCTCGGCCGGCATCTCGGCGGATGCAGGATCGGATTCGACCTCGGAGGCTCCGACCGCAAATGCGCCGCGGTGATCGACGGCCGCGTGGTGCACTCGGAGGAGATCAAGTGGGACCCGTACTTCCAGACCGACCCGGCCTACCACCTGGAGGGCATCCGTGATTCGCTTCGTCGCGCCGCCGCGCACCTACCCAGGGTCGACGCGATCGGCGGGTCCTCGGCCGGCGTCTTCATCGCCAACCGCACGCGCGTATCCTCGCTCTTCCGCGGCATCACGGACCGCGGGGTCTTTGACCGAGAGGTCAAGGGCCTGTTCCTCCGCCTGGCCGAGGAATGGAAGGTCCCCTTCGAGGTGCTGAACGACGGCGACGTCACGGCCCTGGCCGCCTCGATGTCGATGAACCGCAATGCGGTGCTCGGCGTCGCCATGGGCACCAGCGTGGCCTCCGGCTACGTCGATCGTTCCGGCAATCTCACCAACTGGCTCAGCGAGCTCGCCTTCGTGCCGGTCGACTACCGGACGGACGCCCCTGCCGACGAATGGTCGGGCGATCGGGGCTGCTCGGTGCAGTACTTCAGCCAGCAGGCGGCCGGGCGGCTGCTCCC
>JBJTIX010000223.1:0-2039 GCA_046095205.1 Opitutia bacterium | reverse complement strand
GCTGGGGACGTTAGTTGATCGGTTGAACGGTTGGCCGGTTGGCCAGAGGGAGAGAGCCAAGGCAGGAGCAAGGGAGGGCTCGGCGAAGCCAAGCCCCTGCCCTGCGGCGGCCAGCTAGGTCGGGACGCAGTGCCGACCCTGCCGGGAAAAATGGTGCTCAGGGCAGGGCTTGAACCTGCACGCCCTCTGTTCGAAGGCACAGCCTGGATCCAGGCCGCTGCGACTATCTTTTCCACCACCTGAGCTGAAAGAGAAGAAGGGCTGAGACTATACCCTTCATCGATGGCCTCTCGTCGGATTATCCCCTGGTAGCGCCAGGGCTTCCCGCTTGTCCAAAACCGTGGCTTGCACCTCCGGCTTATCCATCACGACTGCCTTTTTTAGGGTGTGGCGTTTCACCCCTGACGAACCACTACACGATCACTTCCTCACCGTCTGCCTTCGGGGCAGCAAGACGCGCTAACGTCTCCGACAATTTCACGATCAACAGCTAGGCCCTTGCGGGACCGTCGCCGACTCGGTTGGCCGAAGCCCCGAGCATTATGCCGCTTTCGCGGCTCGCGGGTAGAGACTTGGCGTTTAACAAGAACATCCGTAGTGTTTGCCCTCTAGCGAGGAACTGACAAAGACGTGCTCTACCAGCGGTTGAATGACTTTTTGAGCCACTCTATGCCGCACGCCTCATATCCAGATCTTGCAGACCTGAAAGACGGCAGAAGATCCTGGCGCCCGGTTGCCCGGACACCATCCCCTCCTGTCATTGTCATCAAGCTCTCTGCTGCCGCATCGAACCTGACAACTTGGCTTTGACTACAATCCTCGAAGGTTTGCTAGACGCAGTGGTCGGCGCAACCGTTACCCCCTGCTACGCAGTTAGCCTCGCAGGGTTGTACGTCTCTTCTTCAGATCTGGCTCATCTAGGAATAAGCCTTAAAGTCTGCCATTGCTTAGGTGTCCTGGTCTTTCGACCAGGCGCAGACCCGTCAGGGGGTACCTGCTTTCCTCACCTTGCGGTGATCTATCTTGCGGGGGCCAAGCCCCCCGTTTTTTGGCGTCCCGCGCTTTCGCAACGGGACTATGTATTAAAGAACGATGAAATTTTCGAAGGGCTGAGACTACGCCCTTCATCGCTGGCCTTTGCGCGGATTATCTCCCGGCAGCTAACCGGGGTTCCCGCTTTGTCCACGCTCGCGGCTCTCACCTGCGGCGTATCCAGCACGACTGCCTTTTTTAGGATGTGGCATTTCATCCCTGCTGATCTTGCTTTCGACCTCCTCAGACCCGTCCGCTTTGCGTCCGGCTAGGGCAGCTTACGCCCTCCGAATCCTCCGAGATCAACGGCGACTCCTTGCGGAATCAACCGACTGCGTTGGCTTGCGCCCGCAGTGTTAAGTCGTTGCGCTCGACCAGGGGTGACGACTTTTGCTTTTATGGTTTGCCGCCATTTCCCAGCACATAGGGAACCGACCGAGAAGCGCGTCACCTGCGGTTCGACATCCCTTTCGGAATACCGAATGCCACGCTCCTGCCTTGTCCCAACCTTGAGGGTCGAAACTCGAAATTGAGCTCCTGTGCGCCGAAGCGCCCATTCGCTCTCATCATGCCCGTCAGCCCTAGCTTTCGTCTTGGACCACCGGACCTGGAACCAGTCACAATCTTAAATGATTAAGCGAGGGGCTTGCTCGGCACTACCGTTAGACACGCACTACACCGTTCGGCACTCATGCGCTTTTCCCCTTCATCGTAGGATCTAGCTCCCTGCTAAGAAGCTATTACGACCTGTCCTTGTTGCGTTGTCGTCCGACCTTGCGGCCGGCGCAGACCCGTCGGTGGGCTCCCTGCTTTCCTCCCCTCGCGGGGCACTATCTCGCGGATCCAACGCGACCCGTTTTTTACTGTTAAAGAACATGTGCTGTTTAGCACCATGCCAATACTGATAGCAGTGAGATGGAAAGGTTCAAGCGTTTTTAGATATTTCCTGATATTTCTGTAAATCGTTGTTTAATAGTGAATTGAGGGACAGGGATGCGGGCTAGGGC
>JBJTIX010000222.1:0-5068 GCA_046095205.1 Opitutia bacterium | reverse complement strand
ATACCCTTCCCCTGCCCTCCCCGCCCGCTTCACTTGGGCCATCCATGTCGGAGGACATCCGCAAAAAGATCCAGGCCCTCCGGGAGAGGATCCAGAAGCACGAGGAGCTCTACCGCAAGAAGCACGCGCCGGAGATCTCCGACTTCGAGTTCGACAAGCTCGTCGACGAGCTGGCCGACCTGGAGCGCGCGCACCCCGCCCTCGCCGGACCGGACCTGGGCATCGGGGACGACAAGTCGGAGGGATTCCAGCAGGCCGATCACCGGGCGCCGATGCTCTCGCTCGACAACACCTACGACGAGGCGGACTTCCGGGCCTTCGGGGAACGCCTGTACAGGGCGCTCGGGGGCGCGGCGCAGGACTTCATCGTCGAACCGAAGGTCGACGGCGTGGCGGTCTCGCTCACCTATGAGAAGGGCCGCTTCGTCCGCGCCGTCACGCGCGGCAACGGCGTGCGCGGCGACGACGTGACAGCCAACGTCTCCCTCATCCGGGAGATCCCGCGCACGCTGAATGGGGCGCCGGAGGTGCTCGAGGTGCGCGGCGAGATCTACATGGAGCTGGCGGAGTTCCAGCGGCTGAACGCGGAACGCGAGGCCGAGGGCGAACCGCTCTTCGCCAACCCCCGCAACCTGGCCGCCGGCACGGTCAAGCTGCTCGACGCCGAGGAGGCCGCCCGGCGACGGCTGAGCATCGTCTGCTACGGACTCGGCGCCTGCGAGCCCGCCGACGCCTTCGGCACGCTCAAGGAGTTCAAGTCGCGGCTCAAGACCTGGGGCTTCCCGATCCGGGACGACCTCGAGGTGCAGCGCGGCATCGACGCCGCCTGGGAGGCGATCCGGCGGCTGGACGACCTGCGCCGCGACTTCCCCTTCCCCACGGACGGCGCGGTGGTGAAGGTGAACCGCATCGAGGACCAGCGGCGCGCCGGCACGACGAGCAAGTTCCCGCACTGGGCCGTGGCGTTCAAGTTCCCGCCCGACCAGGCCGACACCGTCCTGCGCTCCATCAGCATGCAGGTGGGCCGCACCGGCGTCATCACGCCGGTGGCCGAACTCGAGCCGGTGCTGCTCGCGGGCTCGACCGTCGCCCGGGCCACGCTGCACAACGCCGACGAAATCGCGCGCAAGGACATCCGGGAAGGCGACACGGTCCGCATCCAGAAGGCCGGGGAGATCATCCCCCAGGTCCTGAAGGTGGTGCTTGAGAAGCGCCCCGACGACGCGAAGCCCTTCGACTTCGAGGCCCGCCTCCGGGAGCTCGGCCTGGACGCGGCCCGCGACGGCGAAGAGGCCGCCTACAGGCTACGCGCCCCCTCGCGCGACATGAAGATCCGGCGCCTGGTGCATTTCGCGGGCAAGCAATGCCTCGACATCGACGGCCTCGGCGACGCCGTCGCCGAACAGCTCGTGGACCTCGGCCTCGTCGACGCCCCTGTCGACGCGCTCGGCATCACGGCGCCCCAGTGGCGCATGCTCGAGGGCTTCAAGGACAAGTCCGTCGAGAACATGATGGCCGCGCTCGAGGAGGCCCGCCGACGCGAACTCTGGCGGGCCATCCATGCGCTCGGCATCCCCAACGTCGGCATGCAGACCGCCAAGGACCTCGCGCGACATTTCAGATCGCTCGACGCGCTGGCAGCGGCCAAGGAACCGGACCTGCTGGTGACCAAGGTCGGCAAAAAGGGCGGCGTGTCTTACGAATCCGTCGTGTCCGGAGTCGGCAGAGAAGTGTCCGCCTCGATCCTCTCGTTCTTCAGCGACCCCAATCACCGCGACTGGGTGAAGACCCTGCGCAAGGCCGGCCTCAACCTCGTCGAGGAATCACGGGGCGGTTCGGTCGAAGGCGTTGCCGGCAGGACCTTCGTGCTCACCGGCACCCTGCCCTCACTCGGTCGCGACGAGGCGCGCGACCTCATCGAGAAGGCGGGCGGCAAGGTCTCGGGCAGCGTGAGCAAGAAGACCGACTTCGTCGTCGCCGGCGAAGAGGCCGGCTCGAAGCTGACCAAGGCGCAGGAGCTCGGCGTGCCCGTGATCGACGAGGCGAAGCTGCGCGAGATGCTGGGCGGATGAACGCGCCGGACGCCCCATCGGCGCTCCCCGACGCCGTCGCCGACCTTGCGCGCAACGGAGATGCGGGCGGGCTGGAGTCGGCGCTCAAGTCAGGCCTTTCCGTGGATGCGCGCGACGCCAAGGGAAACACGATGCTGATGCTTGCGGCGTACCACGGACGCACGGAGGCGGTGCGGCTGCTGCTGAAAGCGGGGGCCGCGGTCGACCTGCGTAACGACAAGGGGCAGACACCCCTCGGCGGAGTCGCCTTCAAGGGCCATGCCGACATCGCCCGCCTGCTGCTTGAAGCGGGCGCGGACCCCGCCGCGGACCAGGGGGGCTCGACGCCCGCCGATTTCGCCGCGCTGGCCGGACGGCGGGAGATCACCGCGCTGCTGGAATCGGCACGTCGGTCCGCCGGCCGGCCGAAGTCCTGGTTCGGGCGTCTGGCCACGTGGCTCAGGGGCTCCTGAGCGCGGCTTACTTGCAGCAGCCGGAGCGAGGAGCGGCGATGTCGGCGAGACGTGCGCGCAGATCGCGCCGCTCGGCGTCGTCCGTCGCCGAGGCGAGCAGCGCCTCGAGATGACGTACGGAGCGCGCTCGGGCGTCGCCATGACGGGCGGCGCCGAGCCGCGAGGCCCCGGCCTTCCAGAGCGCCAGCGTCAGGAGGAGCTGGGCCGCGAAGGCGGTGAGGTGCCCCGTGATCTTCTGGGAGGCCGCGAGGTCGCTGCCCGCGGACTGCGCAAAAGCGAATCCGGACTTGGCCAGCGAGACGGAGGAGATGAAGGCGGCCGCCAGCAGGGCCGCGCCGATCCAGCGGGAGCAGCGGGCGGCGCGGCGGAAGGGGTCGGCGAGTTCGGAGGTTTCCTTGGAGCAGGTCATGGCCGCGAGAATGCGGACCGGACGGCCCGGGGCAAGCCCCGCCCTTGACCAGGACCCCGGGCGCAGGTGTAGTCCCTCCGTGGCCACGAAGCTCCTCCTGCTCGACTGCGACTCCACCCTCTCGTCCATCGAGGGGATCGACGAGCTGGGCCGCCTGCGCGGGCCGGAGACCTTCAGGGCCGTGGAGGACATGACCAATGCGGCGATGGACGGCGGCACGCCGATGGAGGCCATCTTCGCCAGGCGCCTCGAAATCATCCGGCCGACCCGGGCGGAACTGGCGGCGATCGGCGCCCAGTACGTCGCCACCGTCGAACCGACCGCCAAGACCACGCTCGACCGCCTCCGCGCCGACGGATGGAAGATCGCCATCGTCAGCGGCGGGTTCACCCAGGCCATCCTGCCCCTGGCCGCGCACCTCGGCGTCGACCACGTCGAGGCGGTAACCCTGAAGTTCAACGCCGACGGATCCTACGCCGGCTTCGACGAGACCTGCCCCACCTGTCGGTCCAAGGGAAAGAACGCCGTGGCCCGCAGGCTACGAGCGGAACTCCGGGCCGACCGCGTCGTCATGGTCGGCGACGGCGCCAGCGACCTCGAGGTCAAGGGGGACGCGGACCGCGTGGTCGGCTTCGGCCGCTACGCGCGGCGACCCAAGGTGGTGGCCGGAGCGGACGCCTTCATCACTTCCCTCGACCAGCTGCCCGGCGCCCTCGGCTGAGCAGGACGCAATCATCCAAGCGTACGGTGTTGGAAAGGCCGTGGAAGCGTCCTTAGATGCCCCCATGCGCCCCCTGCCCCTGATCGTCGCCGCCTGCGCCGCCCTCCTGCAGGCCGCCGAGCCCGCCGCCGCCAAACCGGGCGAAGGCCCCCTGCGCGTATTCATGCGCTCCGGACCGAAGTCGCACGGCCCCGGCTGCCATGACCACCCCGCCTTCCTGCGCGACTGGACCGCGCTACTGAAGGAGCGTGGCGCGCGCGTGACCGGCGGCGACGACTTCCCGACCGCCGCGGACCTGGCCGACGTCGAGGTCATGATCATCCACCGCCAGGTCGGCGGCAACTTCAAGCCCGAGGAGCAGAAGATCGTCGACGACTACGCCGCACGCGGCGGGGGCTTCGTCGTCATCCACGCCGGCGCCGTGGCCGGAGGCGACGCCTCGGCCGACCATTACCGTGACATGATCGGCGGCTCCTGGCGCCAGAAGGTCACCAAGTGGCGCGAAGGCCCGATGCAGCTCGCCTTCGTCGACCGCGCGCACGCCATCTCCGCGGGCGTGGCCGACTTCGGGATGGACGACGAGATCTACTACGACATGGACCTGCGGAGCGACATCCACGTGCTCGCCACCGCGCCCACCCCGAAGAAGAAGGGAGACGGATTCGAGGCGCAGCCCCAGGTCTGGACCTACGAGAAGGCCGGAGCGCAGCGCGCCTTCGTCTTCATCCCCGGCCATCGCTACGCCAACTTCGCCCGGCCCGACGTGCAACAGCTCCTCCTGCGCGGCATCGCGTGGGCGGGACGGCGCGACCCGCGGCTACTCGTGACGGCGAAGTGAGCGGGGTCAAACCCCGAGCAGCTCCTTAAGCCGCCGGCGACGGTAACGGAAGATGCCCTCGATCTTGGGCTTCACGAAAGGATAGGCGACCTCGCCGAGCGGCCAGAGCGGAAGCTTCCACAGCACCTCGTCGTCCATGCGGGTGCGCCCGCCCTCGTCCGCAAAGGTGTGCGTGTGCTGCCAGAGCGCGTAAGGCCCCTTGAGCTGCTCGTCCACGAAGCCGTAGGGAGGATCCCAGTGGGCGATGCGCGTGCGCCAGCCGAACGGCACGCCGTTGAGCCTGAGACGGTAGTCGATGAGCGTGCCGACCCGCATGTCGATGGGCGTCGGGGTCAGGATGCGGAAATCCAGCTCCGGGGGCGTGATGGCCTGGAGGTTCTCGGCGCGGGAGAAGAAATCGAAGACCTTGTCGACCGGCAGCGGCAGCACCGCCGTCTCGAAGAAACGGTGGACTCCCCGGGGCAGGGATTTCGGGCGGGACAGGTGGTCGCGGCGGTGGTTGCGAATGCCTTCGCTGTAGTCGATCACGTTCGGGACGCCCCAGCCTGGGCTGCGGGCGCCCGACTGTCAAGGGAC
>JBJTIX010000221.1:0-3870 GCA_046095205.1 Opitutia bacterium | reverse complement strand
GCCCTGGCCACCCCGTTTGGCTTCGACTGGGACGGCGACGGCGACATGGATCTCCTTTCCGGAAACACCGCTGGATACATCCAGTTTTTTGAAAACCTCAGCGGTCCGCGCGTCGAATCACCGCGGTGGGCCGCCCCGCGCGCTCTCAGCGTCGCGGGCGCCCCGTTCCGGATCCAGGCCGGCTACAATGGCAGCATCCAGGGCCCCTGCGAGGCCAAGTGGGGCTATTCGACCCTGTCCGTGGCTGATTGGGACGGCGACCGACTTCCCGACGTGCTGCTCAACTCCATCCTCGGCAAGGTCGTCTGGCACCGGAACGTCGGCACCCGTCAGGCCCCGAAGCTCGAGGCCGCCCGCCCCGTCGAAGTCGAGTGGCAGGGCTCCCAGCCGACGCTCGCCTACGGCTGGCTCAGACCGGAAGGGAAGGGCCTCCTGACCCAGTGGCGCACCACCCCTTATGCCGTCGACTGGAACCGAGACGGCCTCACCGACCTGGTCATGCTCGACCATGAGGGCCACCTCTCCCTCTTCGAGCGCGCCGCAAGGGGCTCGGCCCGCGTGCTCCTCCCTCCGCGACGCGTGTTCACCGACGCCAAGGGCGGACCGCTGAACCTGGCCAGAGGCCCCGCCGGCAAGAGCGGACGGCGCAAGCTCTGTGTCGCCGATTGGGACGGCGACGGACGTCTCGACATCCTGCTCAACTCATCCAGCGCCAATTTCCTGAGGCAGGTCCTGCATGCCGACGGCAAGTGGGCCTTCCAGGACATGGGTCCCCTCGTCCAGCAGAACATCGAAGGTCATGACGTCAGCCCGACCGTCGTGGACTTCGACGGCGACGGCGTGATCGATTTCCTCGGTGGCGCCGAGGACGGCAGGCTGTACCTCCTTCGCAATCCTCGCGCCGAAGGCGCGCGTTAGCCTACTCCGCCAGCGGCCGGTTGGAGACGCCGGCCGAGCCGGGCGCGAAACCGTTGCCCTGGAAGTGCAGCCCGCGGGGCGTGCTCGGCCCGTCGACCGGCCCCGAGATGATGACCGCGTACTTGTAACGCGGGGGACCGGCCTGATCGATGAGGTTTCCGCGCACGAGCACGTCCGTGAGCGGCGGATCGTCGGCCTGCTGGCCCGTGTCGAACTTGAAGGGCGAGTTGCCCTCGCCCCAGATCCAGGACGCGTCCCCCTGGCCGAAGAGCGAGATCACGTTGTCGGACACGATCGAGCCCCCGTCGGGGTTGTCCTTGTGCGCGGCGGCCCCGGGCATCAGCCCGATGGCCCAGAGGGAGTTGCGCACGAACTGGTTGCCGGTGATGAGCACGTTGCGGGACCCGTGCATCGCCTTCATTCCGATGAAGCAGTTTGCCACCACATTGTGGGCCACGGTCACCCGGTCGCAGTGCAGGTCGATGCCCTGGGCGCCGTTCTCGACGTGGTTGCCGATGATGCGCGTCAGCTCGCTCGATTCAGGCGAAGTCACCACGATGCCCGAGCCCTGCTGCCAGTTGTCCGTGCGTCCCGCGTCCCAGGCCGCCTGGCTGAGGAACCTGCCTTTCTCCGGATTCTTCTTGGTCCAGACTCCGAGGGCGTGCTTCTCCATCGTCTCCCGGGTCGGGCGCAGCGTTTCCTCGACGATCGTGTTGCCCTCGATGAGCGTCCCCTGGCTGGCGCTGACCTGGATTCCCGTGCCGTCGGTGCAGTTGAAGGCGTAGCCCCAGTCCGGACTGTGCGTACGGTCGTCGACCGAGACCCGCATGTAGTTGCGGACAAGGCAGCCCGTCACCCTGGCGAAGCGGCATTCACGCAGCGCGAGCGCGCCGGTGGCCGACTGGTTGTCGATGACGCGTATGCGGTCGACGACCAGGTAGGCGCAGCGCAGGGCGAGCAGGCCCGACTTGCGTGAGACGGTCTTCCCGGGGGCGCGGGTGAGCGTCAGCTCGCGGAGCGTCACGTCCTTCAGTCCGTCGATCTCGAGGATGGGTTCGTCGGGATTTTCCTGGATGATGCGTCCGGGGCCGACGAGTCCGGCGCCGTCTCCACGCAGCACCAGTTTGCGCGAGATGCGGTAGTCCCCGGCGGGCAGCGTGATGACCCTGCCGGGCTGGGCGTCGAGGGCGGCCTGCAGGTCGGGGTGGTCGCCGAAGCCTGCGGCGAGGGCGGCGGATGAGATGAGGCCGATGGGGAGAAGGCGCATCACGGTTCCCATAGGACGGCCGCACCTTTATCGGGTTGCGAGATTATTGATAAATGTCAGCAATGAGTCCGCCCCATGAGACGTCGTGATTTCCTCTCCACCTCGGCGTCGGCGATGGCCGCGGCCCTGCTGCGAGCCCAGGATGCCAAGGTCCCCCTTCGTGTGGCCGTCGTCGGCCATACTGGAAAGGGCAACTACGGGCACGGCCTTGACGCCGTCTGGCTGAAGGTGCCCGAGACACGCATCGTCGCCGTCTCCGACCCCGATCTTGCCGGACGCAAAGTGGCAGAAGTGCGCCTGCAGGCCGCCGAATCCTTCGCCGACCACGTCGAGATGTTCCGCAAGGCGCGTCCGCAGATCGTCGCCGTCTGTCCCCGTCACATCGACGCCCATGCCGAGATCATCCTCGCCGCGATCGAGGCCGGCGTGAAGGGCCTCTACGTCGAGAAGCCCTTTGTGCGCACCTTGGAGGAGGCCGACGCCGTCGTCGCGGCCTGCAAGGCCAGGGGCGTCCGGCTGGCCATCGCGCACCGCAACCGCTATCACCCCGCTCTCGACCTTGCCGTCAAGCTCGTCGCCGCCGGCGAGTTCGGAGCCGTCCGCGAAGTGACCGTCCGCGGCAAGCAGGACCAGCGTGGCGGCGGATTGGACCTCTGGGTGCTGGGCGGGCACGGCTTCAACCTCGCCACCCAGTTCACCGGTGCGGCCGTCTCCTGCCAGGCGGACATCATGCAGGAGGGTCGGCCTGCGACCCGGGCGGACATCAGGGAGGGTGACGAAGGCGTGGGCAGGATCGTCGGCGATGAGATTCGTGCCCGATACGAGACCAAGTCCGGCATCCCGATGGTCTTCTATTCCAAGAAAGGCCTTTGGGACAAGAAGGACGGCTTCGGCGTCAAAGTCATCTGCGAGAAGGCCGTACTGGACCTGCGCGTCGACGAGGAGCCCCTCATCCACGTCGTGCAGTCCGGCAAGAGGGTCCCCCTGACCAGCGGCGGCGTCGGCGTGCCGGAGCCCCGCAAGGACATCCGCGACCTCGTCGCCGGGCACATCGGCGTCGTCAGGGATCTCCTGCAGTCGATGCAGGATTCCCGTGAGCCCCTCTGCGGCGCCGAGGCCGGCAGGGAGACCATCGAGCTCATCACGGCGCCCTTCGCCTCCTTCGCGGCTGGCGGAGCCAGGGTCGAGCTGCCCCTGCGTCGACGTTCTCATCCCCTTGCCTGAATCCATGAGGACCCTTCTTGCCGTCCTTTTCTTCGCTTCCGCTCTCTCGGCGGCGGAGCAGCCACCTCTGCGGGTCGCCCTCTACGATGACAAAGGAGCCGCAGGGAAGGGCATCCCCTCCGTCGAGGCCATCCTTGGCAAGTCGCCCGACCTCAAGGTGACCCGGCTCAAGGGGCCGCAGTTCAAGGCCGACGTCCTGAAAGATTTCGACCTCGTGATGTTTACCGGCGGCAGCGGCAGCGCCGAGGCGGAAGGACTCGGCGAGGCCGGCCGCGAGGAAGTGCGGAAGTTCGTGCGGGAGGGAGGCGGTTACGTCGGCATCTGCGCCGGCGCCTATCTCGCCTGCAGCGGCTTCGACTGGGGCCTCGGCGTCATGACCGCCCGCACCGTGTCGCAGAAGTGGCGCCGCGGCGCCGGCGAGGTTCGCATCGCGCCCGCCATCGGTGAGGAAGTCCTCGGCG
>JBJTIX010000220.1:0-1731 GCA_046095205.1 Opitutia bacterium | reverse complement strand
CCATGAAGTACATCGCGAGGTCGACCATGTGGAGCAGGTCGATGAGCGGCCCGCCGCCGGAGAGCTCCTTGGTGGTGAACCAGCCGCCGAAGCCGGGGATGCCGGTGCGGCGGATCCACTTCGCCTGCGCGGAGTTGATCTTCCCGACGACGCCCTGCTCGACGTACTTCATCATGGCCTGCGACTCGGGCCGGGCGCGGTTGTTGAAGTTGAACATGACCTGCTTGCCGGCCTTCTTGGCGGCGGCGGCGATCTCCAGCACCTCGGGGGCGCTCAGCGCGGGCGGCTTCTCGCAGAAGACGTGCTTGCCGGCGTTGAGGCACTGGATGGCGAGCGGAGCGTGATATTTGTTGGGGACGATGATGCTGACGGCCTGGATCTCGGGGCGCTCCTTCAGCATCGTTTCGACCGACTCATAGGCGTGGGGGATGCCCCACTTGTCGGCGGCCTTCTTCGCGGCGCCCGGCGCGGCGTCGGCGACGGCGACGATCTCGGCGTACGCCTTCCTGAAGCCGGCGGCATGATACTGGAGCATGCCGCCCGCCCCGATCACTCCCACTTTGGTTGCCATGTGCTTGTTCGTCCCGGGGTTCACTTCTTGCCCTGCGCGGCCTTGTCGAAGGCGGCGTCGAAGGCGACCTTGTTGGTCGGGAAGGCGAGCTTCTTGACGAAGGCGCAGGATTCGGCGGCGCCGAAGAAGCGGTCCATGCGGCCGTCCTCCCACTCGATGGAGAGCGGGCCGGAGTAGCCGACGTCGTTGAGGGCGACGATCACGTCCTCGAAGCGGATGTCGCCGCGGCCGACGGAGCGGAAGTCCCACGCGCGACGCGCGTCGCAGAAGTCGGTGTGTCCGCCGAAGACGCCGACCGTGCCGTCGCCGTGGCCCCACCAGACGTCCTTCATGTGGGCGTGGTGGATCTGACGGCCGAAGGTGCGGATGAACTTCACGTAGTCGACGCCCTGGTAGCCGAGGTGGCTGGGGTCGTAGTTGAAGCCGAAGCGCTTGTGGTGGCCGACGGCCTCCAGCGCGCGCTGCGCGGACGCGATGTCGAAGGCGATCTCGGTGGGGTGCACCTCGAGCGCGAAGTAGACGTCATGCTTCTCGAAGGACTCGAGGATGGGCTTCCAGCGGCGGGCGAAGTCGTCGAAGCCCTTCTGGAGGTAGGCCTGGTTGGTGGGCGGGAAGGCGTAGAGGGCGTGCCAGATGGAGGAGCCGGTGAAGCCGTTGACGACGACCTTGCCGGAACCGGGGGCCTTGCCGGCCATGTAGGACTTGCCGGCGTCGAAGAACTTGCGGGCGGCCTGGGCGGTCAGGGCCATCTCGGCGCAGGCGCGCTGACGGACGCCTTCCGGATTGCCGTCGCCCCAGACATGGGCGGGCAGGATGCACTGGTGGCGCTCGTCGATGTTGTCGCAGGTGGCCTGGCCGACGAGGTGGGAGGAGATCGCCCAGCAGCCGAGGTCGTGCTTCCTGAGCAGCTCCCAGATCGATTCGACGTAGCCCTTCTCGTTCACCGCCCGGGTGACGTCGAAGTGGTCGCCCCCGCAGGCGAGCTCGACGCCGTCGTAGCCCATGGCTTTGACCTTGGGGAGCAGGTCGGCGATCTTGAGGTCGGCCCACTGGCCGGTGAAGAGGGTGACGGGGCGCTGGGACATGATGGGTCGGGGTGTGAGCGCACGATGTCAGCCGACCCCCCGCCTCAGTTCATGCGGGCACGGCTCTCGGGCGGG
>JBJTIX010000219.1:0-5301 GCA_046095205.1 Opitutia bacterium | reverse complement strand
GCTCGTCAACGCGGTGTTCTGGGGCCTGAAGATGGACGTGCCCGCCAAGGCCGACGTGACCCCCCTCGTCCAGTGGAAGCCGAGCAAGTACTCCTTCAACGCCTACCACCGCGGCCTGCGCGCCGAGGCCTTCGCCGGCGTCCTTCCGGACCCCGCGCCCCCGGCCCCCTCCAAGAAGAAGTGATTCCGCTCAGGGGCGGATGCCCCGGGCGACCAGCAGCTGGATCAGGGCTTCGGTGTAGATGACGTAGGATCCCTCGCGCGCGACCGCGTCGCGCACGCCGATGTCGTCCGAGACGGTGAACCAGGGGCCGTCGTTGCTCTTGTCCTTCGCGACCAGGTCCATGCTGTCGTGGTCCGCCTTGTCGCCGGCCCGGCTGAACGTGATCTTCACGCGCGGGTGGGAGGCCTTCACGGGGCCGGGCGTGCCGTCGAAGCTGGCCCAGATGATCAGCCCGGGCGCGTCCTCGGCCAGCTTCTCCATCAGGTGGACCACCTTCTGCCGGGCGGGGTTGTCCAGGATGAAGCGGGTCTCGCCCTGCGCGTTGCGGCGCGTGGCGAGCTTCAGCTTGAGGTAGTCCTGCCGGAGGCAGGTGAAGTTGTTCGCGTCGAGCGCCAGCCTCGCCGGTTCGCCGATGGCGACCGCACGTTCGAGCAGGGCCAGCGGCCCGCGCTGCTTGTCGCGCTGGTGGTTGCGGTCGGCCAGGTACGACCTCCGGCGGTGGAGGTCGCGTCGGTAGAGGTCGGCGTGGCGCGAATCGACGAGGCCCGAGCGCTCCGCGAGGGCGAGCGCCGCCTCGATGTCGCGCAGGCCCGCCTCGTCGGCAGCGTTGATCTTGGCCGAGATGCGCTAGAGGAAGGGGTCCGTCGGATGGTCGCGGCGCTCCAGCTCGTAGCGCACCTTCTCGATGTGGTCCGTGATGCGCTTCTCCAGCTCGACCAGCTCCTTGAGCGGTTCGCCCGCCGTGCGCTGGTACCGGCGCAGCAGGCGGAGCATGTCCTCCATCTGCGGGATGGCCTGCCGGAGCTCGTGCTCCTTGGCGAGGAACGGGTCGGAGTCCCGTTGCGCCTTGCGGATCTTCTCGACGGCGTCGCTGGTGAGCTGGCGGAGCTTGGCCGTCTCCTCCGCGGCGGACTTGAGCACCCGGGCGTCGGCGAGCCAGGGGCGGATCTCCTCCGAAAGCATCTGCTCCGAGAGCTCGCGGGCCTTCTGGGTCACCTGATGCCGCGCCTGCTCCAGTTCGATCGAGAGGGCCTTCGTCCCCTGTTCCGACTTTTCGAGCCGGGCCCGCAGGGCTTCGGCTTCCGCCTGGGAGGCCGCCTTCTGCTCGGCGCCGGCGCGCGTCGCCTCCTCCATGCGCGCCCGCAGGGAGGCCAGCTCATCCTTGGCCTCGCGCATCTCGTTCTCGTGCTGCCGGCGCAGGGCCCGCATCTCGTTCTCGCGGGCGCCCGCCATCCGTTCCAGCTCCTGCATGAGCCGGCGGACCTTGCCGACGTCGCCCTGCGGCGCCTTCTCGGACTCCGCCTCCTCGGCCTGCCCCCCGTTCCCGGCGGTGAGGGCGGCGAGCGACTTGCGGTCGGGCCTTTCGGTCTGGACCTTGCCGATGCCGGCGAGGCGCAGGGCCAGCTCCGCGGGCAGCGCGTCCTCCTTGCTGGTCGCCCGGGCGTTGTGGATGACGCAGAGGATGGCCGTCCGCGGGCCGCCGATGACGCCCGCGATCTCGTCCGCCTTCTGCTGAATGCCCTGCTTGCCGAGCTTGAGCAGGTCGCGGCACCAGGGCATGGAGGGGCTCACCAGCAGCAGGTTGGCCTGGATGTCCTCGTGCTTTCTTCCGTAGATGCGCCGGGCGTTCCTGAGGAAGAGGTTCGCGTGCTTCCAACCGCCCGGTGCGCGCCTCGCCAGCTGCATGACGGCCGCTTCCGGCAGGTGTTCGAGGTCGGCCAGGAACTGTTCCATCAGGGCCGTGCGTACGGGGGCGATGGTGTCGGCCTTGTATGCGAACGGTCCCATGGCCCCATCCTGCCGTCCGGCCGGCCCGAGGCAAGGGGGGAGGGGGGTTCTGGCTCGCCAAAAGCCGTGGGCGGGCCTTTGGCTGACCCCGAAGATGCGTTCCGCCGCCGCCACCGCGCTCCCCCTGATGTCCGCCGCCGGCTACGCGGTCGCGGCCCTCATGCTCAAGAGGTCCATGGAGGGCGAGAGGAACCCCTGGCGCGTGGTCTTCATCGTCAACATGGTCACGGCCCTGGCCTTCCAGAGCTGGTTCTTCGTCGGCGACGGCGTCTTGAACGCCGCGCACGTGGGCCACGCCGTGCTGGCGGGCACCGCCTTCTTCATCGGACAGGTCCTGACCTTCATCGCCATCAGCCGGGGCGACGTCTCCATCTCCACCCCCGTGCTGGGCACCAAGGTCGTCTTCGTCGCCATCTTCGCGCACCTCACCGGCGGCGAGAAGCTCGGTCCGGAGCTCTGGGTCGCGACGATCCTCACCAGCCTGGCCCTCGCGCTGCTGGGCGGCGAATGGCGCGCCAACCGCGACCGCCTGCTGGTCAGCGTCGTCTTCGCCTTCCTCGCGGCGATCGCCTTCGCCGCGACGGACGTCATGCAGCAGCTCTGGGTCGTGCCCGAGGTCGGCTACGGCAGGTTCGGCCCGGTGATGTTCCTGACCGTCGCGACGCTCTCCCTCGGACTCGTCCCGTTCTTCGAGGGGAGTCTGACCGCGATGCCGCGCCGGACCGTCTCCTGGGCGGTGCCCGGCTCGGCGGTGCTCGCCCTGCAGGCGATGGGCATCGCCTACTGCATCGGGGTCTTCCACGAGGTCACGGTGACCAACGTGCTCTACAACACGCGCGGGCTCTGGAGCGTCGCGCTGGTCTGGGTGGTGGGGCACTGGTTCGCCAACACCGAGCGGGAGGTGGGCGCGGCCATCATGTCGCGGCGGCTGATCGGCGCGCTGCTCCTGCTGGTCGCGGTCTGGCTCTGCCTCCGCTGACCGTCAGAGGTCGCAGTTGTCGATGAGGCGGGTCGAGCCCAGGTGGCCGGCCACGGCGACCACCGTGCGGCCGGGCGTGACCTTCGCCACGGGCCGCAGGGTCTCGGCGTCGGCCACCTCGCAGTACTGCGTCCGGAAGGCGGACTCGGCCTCGAGGCGCCGCAGGGCCGCGGCGCGCACCCTGCCGGCGTCCCGCTCTCCCGCCGCCACCGCGGCCCGTGCGGCCTCCAGGGCCTCGGGAATCGCCCGGGCGCGGGCTCGTTCGTCGGGCGAGAGGTAGCGGTTGCGGGAGCTCATGGCCAGTCCGTCCGGCTCGCGCACGGTCTCGTGGGCGACGATCCGCACCGGGAAGTGAAGGTCGCGCGCCATCCTGCGGATCACCGCCAGCTGCTGGAGGTCCTTGCGTCCGAAGACCGCGAGGTCGGCCTGCGCCGCGTTGAAGAGCATCGCGACCACCGTGGCCACGCCCCGGAAGTGTCCCGGCCGGAATTCTCCGCACAGGCCTTGCGAGACGGCGGTCTCATCGACCCAGGTCGAGGCGCCCGCGGGGTAGAAGCCGGCGGGCTCGGGGGCGAAGACCAGCGCGGCGCCGGCCGTCTCGCAGCCCCGGAGGTCGTCCTCGAAGGTGCGCGGGTAGCGGGCGAAGTCCTCGCCGGGGCCGAACTGGGTCGGGTTCACGAAGATGCTCACCACGACGAACTCGGCCTCGGCGCGCGCCCGCCGGACGAGGGCCAGGTGCCCCTCGTGCAGGCAGCCCATCGTCGGCACGAACCCCACGGTCCGCCCGGCGGCCCTCGCGGCGGCGACGGCCTGGCGCAGTTCGGGCACGGTGCGGACGACTTGCATCCCCGCAGGCTACCCCTGGCCGGGCCTTCGTGCAAGCGCGGTCACCCCGGCTGTCGTTCCGATACCATGCCGGCGGCGGCTTTATCTTGGCAGCCGTCCCGGAGCGGACAAAAGTCCGGCCCCCACCCACGAAAGCCATGCCGCAGCATTTCCCCAACATCCCGGTCATCGAATACGAAGGACCCAAGTCCAGGAATCCCTTCGCCTTCAAGCACTACGACCCCGACCTGAAGGTCGGCGGCAAGCGGATGAAGGACCATTTCCGTTTCGCGGCCGCCTACTGGCACGTGATGCGCAACGGCCTCGCCGATCCCTTCGGCGCCGGCACCGCCCTGATGCCCTGGGACGACGGCACCGACTCCCTCGACAACGCCCTGCGCCGCGTGCCGGTGTTCTTCGAGTTCCTCGAGAAGTGCGGCATCGACTACTACTGCTTCCATGACCGTGACGTCGCCCCCGAGGGCGCCACGCTCAAGGAGACCCACGCCAACCTCGCCCGCGTGGTCAAGGAGCTCAAGGCCCACCAGAAGGCCAGCGGACGCAAGCTGCTCTGGGGCACCGCCTGCCTCTTCGCCCACCCGCGCTACGCGCAGGGCGCCGCCACCTCGCCCAGCGCCGACGTCTTCGCCTACGCGGCCAGCCAGGTCCGCCACGCCCTCGAGGCCACCAAGGCCCTCGGCGGGGAAGGGTACGTCTTCTGGGGCGGCCGCGAAGGCTACGCCTCGCTGCTGAACACCGACATGAAGCGCGAGGTCGGGCACCTCGCCGCGCTGCTGCACCTCTCGGTCGAGCACGCCCGCAAGATCGGCTTCAAGGGGCAGTTCTACATCGAGCCCAAGCCCCGCGAGCCCTCGACCCACCAGTACGACTCCGACTCCGCGGCCTGCCTCAACTTCCTCCGCGAGCACGGGCTCCTCAAGCACTTCAAGCTGAACCTCGAGACCAACCACGCGACGCTCGCCGGCCACACCATGGAGCACGAGATGGAGGTCGCCATCGCGGCCGGCGCGCTCGGCTCCGTCGACGCCAACCGCGGCGACACGCTCATCGGCTGGGACACCGACCAGTTCCCGACCGACCTGTACCTGACCACCAACATCATGCTGCGCATCCTGAAGATGGGCGGCTTCACCACGGGCGGCCTCAACTTCGACGCCAAGCGCCGCCGCGAATCCCACGAGCCGGCCGACCTCTTCCACGCCCACATCGGCGGCATGGACGCCTTCGCCCGCGGCCTCAAGATCGCCCACGCCATCATCAAGGACGGCCGCCTGGAGCGCTTCGTGGACCAGCGCTACGCCTCCTGGGACTCCGGCATCGGCCGCAAGGTCGAGTCCGGCAAGGTCACGCTGGCCCAGCTCGACGCCTACGCGCAGGGCATCAGGCCGCCCCGCCTCGAGTCGGGACGTCAGGAGCTGCTCGAGAACCTCATCAACGAGTACGTCCGCTGAGCCATGGCCAGGGT
>JBJTIX010000218.1:0-1506 GCA_046095205.1 Opitutia bacterium | reverse complement strand
CGATGAACTGATGGCCATGCCCGCGTACGGCGAGCACCGCGCCCGCTACTGGCTGGACGCCGCGCGCTACTCCGACACCCACGGACTCCACTTCGACAAGTACCGCGAGATCTGGCCCTACCGCGACTGGGTCATCCGCGCCTTCAACCGCAACCAGCCCTTCGACCAGTTCACCGTCGAGCAGCTCGCCGGCGACCTCCTGCCCAACCCCACCGAGGAGCAGCTCATCGCCACTGGCCTGCAGCGCTGCAACATCACCACCAACGAGGGCGGCACCATCGCCGAGGAGAACCTCGCCAACTACGCCGCCGACCGCGTGCAGACCATGGGCTGGGTCTACCTGGGCCTGCTGACCAATTGCGCCCAGTGCCATGACCACAAGTTCGACCCCGTGACGACGCGGGACTACTATTCGATGGCCGCCTTCTTCCGGAACACGACGCAGGGCCCGCTCGACGGCAACGTGAAGGACGGCCGCGGACCCGTCCTGGCCATCCCCGCCGACGCCGACCGCCCGCGCTGGAAGGCGCTGCCCGGCGAGATCGAAGCCGCCCAGAAGAAGGTGGCCGCCGCCCGCGAGGCGGGATCGCCGCTCTTCGAGGCCTGGCTCAAGGACGCCAAGCCGGCGGACCTCGACGCCGACCTCCCGGCCAAGGACCTCGTGGCGCGACTGCCGTTGAACGAGGGCAAGGGACTGCCCGCAGGCACGAAGGCCGCAGGCGAGCCGGTGGCCTGGAACAAGACCGGCAAGATCGGGCCCTCGCCCGTCTTCAAGAAGGGCTCCCACCTCGTCGTCGGCGACGCCGGCGACTTCCGGACCCGGCAGGCTTTTTCCGTCGCGGCCTGGATCAAGGTCGACAAGCCCGAAGGGAACGGGGCGATCGTCGCGCGGATGGACGACCCGAAGGGCGCCCAGGGCTGGAGCTTCTTCCAGACCGGACGCAACCTCGGCGTGTACGTGATCAGCAAGTGGCCCGACGACGCCATCAAGGTCGTCACCACCCGCAACCCCGTGGCCGCGACCTACCAGCACGTGCTCATGACCTATGACGGCAGCGGCAAGGCCTCCGGCGTGCGCATCTACGTCAACGGCGTCCTCGCGGAGACCCGGGCGGAGGTCGACAAGCTGAAGACCGACACGCGCTCGGCCACGGCCACGCGCATCGGCCAGCGCAGTTCCGTCGAGCCGTTCAACGGCGCGATCCAGGACGTGTTCCTCTACGGCCGCGCCCTCGCGCAGAGCGAGATCACCACGCTGGCCAAGATGGGCGGACTGCGCCAGGCGCTGGCCGGCAAGCCCAAAGCGCAGCAGAAGGAGGCCCTGCGCGAGCACTTCCTGCTCGCCCGAAACGCGCCCTACCGTGAGGCGAGCGACTTCGTGGCCGGCCTCAACGCCGAAAAGACCGCCATCCAGGCCCGCAGCCCCATCACCCACGTCCAGGAGGAGAAGAAGGACTCCGAACCCTTCGCGCACATCCTGATGCGCGGCGCCTACGACAAGCCCGG
>JBJTIX010000217.1:0-4000 GCA_046095205.1 Opitutia bacterium | reverse complement strand
CGCCGCTCGCCGACGTGTGGCTGCGCGTCTCCGGGGCGAGGATGGACCCCGCCGCGTTCGGCGCGGGCGCCGCCATCTTCGTGCTCACCGACGTGACACAGCTCAAGCGTCTCGGCGAAGCCCCTGATGACCGTGACCGGCGTGCGCAGGTCGTGCGAGACGTTCGTGACGAACTCGCGGTCCATCGCCTGCCGACGCTTGAGCTGTGTCACGTCGGTGAGCACGAAGATGGCGGCGCCCGCGCCGAACGCGGCGGGGTCCATCCTCGCCCCGGAGACGCGCAGCCACACGTCGGCGAGCGGCGCGCGGTTCAGCAGCACCGTCGATTCGGCGGCGCCCGTGCTGCGGGTGCCGCGTACCAGTTCCACGAAGTCGGCGCTGCGCACCAGCGGCACCACCGAGTCGCCCAGGTCCGCGCTGCCGATGCCGAACAGGTCGCGTGCCGCGGGATTGGCGAGCCGCAGCCGGTCCTGCGCGTCGACCACCAGCACCGCGTCGGAAAGCGGCGCCAGCAGCGCCTCCGTCCGCCTGCGCGCGGCCTCCTGCGCCGAGTCCTCCGCGTCCGCGCTGCGCTCCGCCGCGTCGAACAGCTCGTCCAGGCCCAGCATCGAGATGAGCGGCCCCTTCGGCCGGCCCGCGGGCTGTCCGCGCAGCGCACGCCGCGTCCAGCGAAGCCCGCGGCCCAGCTCGCCCGCGGCCCAGCCGAGGCAGAGCGCCAGCGCGCCGAGCAGGATCCAGGGGAGCCAGGACATCTCCGGGATACTGATGAGCGCGCCGCGGTCGGGCGAGGTGAAACCCGTCAGTCCGTCACCCGGTAGCCCACGCCGCGCACCGTCTCGATGACGTCGGAAGCCGGGCCGAGCTTCTCCCGCAGCCTCCGCACGTGCGTGTCCACCGTGCGCGTCTCGAGGTCGGGCGAATAGTTCCAGACGTCCGCGAGCAGCTCCTCGCGCGACTGCACCCTGCCCTTCCGCTCCAGCAGCAGCCGCAGCAGCTTGAACTCCGTGGCCGTCAGGTCCACCTCCTTGCCGCCCGCCGTCACCTCGTGCCGTTCGATGTCCAGCACCAGCGCGCCCGCGGCGAGCCGCGTGGACGGCGCGGCCGCGGCCGACTTTGCGCGGCGGAGCAGCGCCTGCGCCCGGAGCATGAGCTCCCGCGAGTCGAAAGGCTTGGTCACGTAGTCGTCCGCCCCCGTCTCCAGCCCCTTCACCTTGTCCACCGTCTCGCCCTTGGCCGTGAGGAAGATCACCGGGGTGTCCTGGAGGAGCGCGTCCGAGCGGAACATGCGGAGCAGCTGGATGCCCGTCAGTTCGGGCATCATCACGTCGAGGATGACGAGGTCGGGCCGGAAGTCGCGGGCCAGGCCCACGGCGCGCAACGGATCGTTGAGCGTGCGCACCGCGTAGCCCGCCTGCTTGAACTTGTAGTCCAGCAGTTCGGTCACGTCGGGCTCGTCGTCCACGATCAGGATTCTTTTGAGCACATCGGCTTCCATGCGCGGCATCTTGATAGCGTAATCACCCAGTGCCAGAGGTATGTTACAATTGAGAAAGTTTTGAGAATAAAGAATACGGGCTATATGGTGATGATATTCAGATACTTACAAATATCCGTAACACGACAGTCACCCTCCCCTGCCTAAGTTTTAACATAGGCCATGTTCCACGTGGAACAATAGGTCAGGCGCTTTGCTTTACCCTGAATTGGACCATCAGCAGCGAGATGTCTGCCGGAGTAACACCGCTGACGCGACTGGCTTGGCCCAAGGTCTTCGGTTGGATCGAATGAAGCTTCTGCCTGGCCTCAATCCGGAGCCCATGTGCGTTAAGGAAGTCGAACCCATCCGGGACCTTGAATCCCTCCAGGTCGTGGAGTTTGCGCGCTGCTCGGGTTTCGCGCTCAAGGTAACCTCGGTACTTCACGCGGTACATGGCCTCGGCTTGGACTTCTTTGGATTCCGCAAGGAAACTTGGGGGCAGATCGCCTGGAGTGGATTCCCAGTTTCTGCGGATTACATCCCCGGCCAGGCCTCCGTTGATGGGCAGCTTTTCCAAGTATTCTATCCAATGAGAGACCCTTGAAATCTTCTCCTTAATCCTTGATAGTCTGTCACTTGGGACAAGATTAAAGCCCTCGATTTGCTGGATCAGGCGTAGTTCGGCACTGCCATGATTGAAGAGCAGTCGGTATTCAGCCCGGCTCGTGAACATACGGTAAGGCTCCTGGGTGCCTTTGGTGACCAGGTCGTCGATTAGGACGCCGATATAAGCCTCGTCGCGCCCGATGACCATGGGCGTACGGCCAAGGACCTTACAGGCCGCATTGATGCCGGCAACCAGCCCTTGGCAGCCAGCTTCTTCATATCCGGAGGTGCCATTGATCTGGCCGGCGAAGAACAGCGCCTCGACCTTCTTGGACTCCAGGGTGGGGTAGAGCTGGGTAGGGGGAGCAAAATCGTATTCTACGGCATAGGCGGGCCTAAGCATAACCGCGCTTTCCAGCCCCTTGATGGATCTGAGCATTTCCAGCTGAACCTGGAAGGGAAGGGAGGTCGAAAGGCCATTAATGTACCACTCGTTGGTATTCCTGCCTTCGGGCTCCAGGTACAGCTTGTGGGACTCCTTATCCACAAACTTCACAAACTTATCCTCAATCGAAGGGCAATAACGTGGCCCAACCCCCGTTATTTCACCGGCATATAGAGGGGAGAGGTGCAGGTTGTCCTGGACAATCTTGCCCGTGACCCCCGTCGCTTCGGTCATCCAGCAGGAGACCTGGTTGGAGCCGGGAGTCCAGCCCGAGAGGCGCTCCCCGGATTGTTCCACGTGGAACAAGTCGGAAGTCCCGCGGGTATCGTAGAAGGCAAAAAGGGTAGGGTGGGCGTCGCCTGGCTGCTCCTCGCACTTCGAGAAATCGATGGATGATCCGAGGATTCGGGGCGGAGTGCCGGTCTTGAGTCTTTGCAGCTCGATTCCAGAGTCTAAGAAACTGCTGGACAACGACTTAGAACTAAAATCTCCAAGTCTTCCGCCTTCGGTCTTGTTAGTTCCGATGTGCATCAGGCCGCGCAGGAATGTTCCAGTCGTGACCACTACGGACTTAGCGTAGAAATCGAGGTCGAGGTTGGTCTTCACCCCGGTCACGGCTCCGTCCTTGAAGATCAGGCCGGTGACCTGGGCCTGGAACATGGTCAGCCCGGGCTGAAGCTCGCAGCGGTGCTTCATGCGGAACTGGTAGGCCTTCTTATCACACTGGGCGCGGGGGGCTTGTACGGCCGGCCCCTTGGAGGCGTTGAGGAGACGGAACTGGATGCCGGTCACGTCCGCAGTCAGGCCCATCTCCCCCCCGAGGGCGTCGATTTCCCTGACAATGTGACCCTTGGCCTGGCCGCCTATGGCCGGGTTGCAGCTCATCTGGGCGACGGTGTCCACGTTGCCGGTAAGCAGGAGCACATCGACCCCCATCCGGGCTGCGGCCAGGGCGGCTTCCACGCCGGCATGGCCGGCCCCGCAGACGATCACGTCGTAGGGCCGGTCGGGCCCCAGGCGTATTTCTTTGCTGGGCGGCATAGGTGCGATCCCTCCCGCCGGGAGGGAATCACTTACCTATGCAGAAGGAAGCAAAGAGCTTGTCCAGCATCCGCTCGTTGTCGATGCGGCCCACGATCTCGCCGAGGGCGTCGAGGGCCTCCCGGCATCGGCCGGCGGCCAGTTCGGTGCTGACGGGAGGGGAGAGGAGGCGGCGCGCCTCGAGGAGGGCGGCGGCTGCGCGGCGGAGGGCGTCGGCGTGACGGACCGAGACGACGAGCTCCTCGTCCTCGGGCGCAAGGTCGGCCTGGATGAGGGCTTCGGCGAGCCGGGCGCGCAGGCGGTCGGCGTCCCGGCCGTCGAGCAGGCAGGCGCTGATGCGCGGGAGGCCCGGCAGGAAGGCGGCGTGGCCGGCGTGCCCGGGCAGATCGGACTTGTTGGCGACCACGAGGCAGCGCGCGGGGGTGAGTCGT
>JBJTIX010000216.1:0-2615 GCA_046095205.1 Opitutia bacterium | reverse complement strand
GGCCAAGGCCAACCTGCCCGACGCCTACGCGCACACCACGGCGGGAGCCCCGATGCCGGGCCTGACCGACTGGGAGCGCGGGCTGACCGCCAGCGCCGCCCAGCGGACGGCGCTTGAACTCGTCTTCCCCGTGACCGGGTTCGCGACGGCCCAGGACACCCGCGTGACGCTCGCCGGACTGCCCGCGGGCTTCGCCGCCGACTTCCGCAACTGGCGCAACACCGACGTGACGACGGCCGCCGGACCCGCCGCGCAGCAGCTCCCCCGCGCCTACACGCCCGCCGAGGTGAGCCTCTGGGCGCAGCTCATGGGAGGCGGTTCCGCCGCCGCGGGCACCGCCATGCGTGACGCGCTGCGCGCGCTCTGGCCCGACGTCACCACCTACTCCTATTCCACCCTGACCGACGTCCACAGCGGAGGAGCCAAGACCGACCTCTCGACCGCCTTCGAGCTTCCCTACTCGATCTACCGCACGGTCGAGATGTTCCCCGGCCAGAAGGTGCTCCCGACGGTCTCGCAGCGTTCGCAGTCGTTCTTCCACGGCGCGCAGGGTCCGACGGACCTCGACTTCAACCGCCCGAACCTGGTCGACAAGCTGGGCACCGCCGCCGAACTCCTCCGCGCCTCCCCGCGCGCCTCCGAATGGGCCGCCCGCTACGTCGGCGCCTCCGCCTTCAGCGGCCTCCTCACGCAGATTCGCAACCGCAACGGCGGCGAGACGCCCGAGCGGCTCGGCTTCGCCTACGAGGTGCCGCTGTCACCCGTCTTCTTCAACCAGACCCGCCTGGACTCCACGCGCGTGAGCGCCACCGGCACGCCGCAATACGACTCCCTGCCCTGGCGCGGACTGCTCCCGACCGACCCGGACAACCTGACGGGGCGCATCATCCGAGGCCCGACGTGGGACCTGTACCGCAACTACTACCGCACCTACAAGCGCGAGCTCGAGACGGCCGCCGCATCCAGCGGCGCCATGCGCGGGGTGGGCTCGGTCTCCGACCCCCTGGCCTTCCTCTCGCGCGGCGTCGAGCCCCTGACCTACGCGACCGGCAACCGCGGGACGCCGGTCCGGCGATCGGGTCCGGCCCAGGGTGACGAATACGACTCCGCCACGGTCCGCTCATGGTTCCCGGACCAGTTCTACGCCGGCGGCGGCAAAGTCGACGAGCAGCGCTACTTCCATCGCAACAATCTCGCGGACTCCAACGCGCAGTCCGACTTCCAGGCCGAACGGCGCCGGCAGATCCCCTTCGACTTCGGACAGGTGACCCCGCCCGGGGGACCGAGCGCGGGCTTCAACTTCACCGCAGCGGGCGGCATCCAGGCGCCGACCGTGCGCACCGGAAGCACCCTCAGCGACGGCTCCTATGACACCCCGCAGGGACTCACGACGCGCACGCGGCCGACCTCGCCGTCCTTCATGCCCTCGGTGATCCGCTTCTCCACCATCTACTCCGCGGGGCGCACCGGCACCCTGCTCGGCATCACCGTCGACCCCATCGTCGTCATCCACAACCCCTACGACGCCCCGATGGAGTTCGAAGGGCTGGCCATGGTCACCAGCGCGTCGAACAACCCCTTCCGCTTCATCTTCCGTCTCAGCAACGGCAGCTTCTACACCAGCGAACGGATGTACGCGTCGTACGACACGCTCACCGGGGCCCGCATCGCGCCGCTGACCCACGACAACATCGGCTCAGCCGACATCAGGACCATCACGGGCTCGTCGCCCGTGGACGGGGGTGACGTCGTCATCGGCGGCGGCGACGCCGACAACCGTTCCTTCGCGTTCCGCATCGTGGCGGGCGCGGGCGGCACGGCCTCGGGCGGGGGCCGCACCATCCGCCTGAACCCGGGCGAGGTGCGGGTCATCTCCACCGCGCCTTCGACCAACGACCTCGACAACAGCGGCAACAAGAACGTCTCCGTCCCGGGCGACAGCGGCTTCGAGCTGCTGAGCCGCGTCTTCTACAAGATGACGCCCTACGCCAACGTCCGCGCTCGGTTCGGCACGGGCCAGCGCGACGCCTTCTCCGAGCGCGTGGTCTGGAACCTGGACTTCGACGACTGCAAGAGCTTTGCCAGCTACGACCCGGACGGCGGAGGCCCGCTGCCGATGATCACCTGGACGAACGTCGGGCTGGCCGACTTCACCTACGCCGAACGCCTGCGTGACCTCTGGAACGACGCCAAGAACAACCGCCGGCTGCGCGACGCCCTCACCTTCACCAACACCGGCGCGGCCTTCAATCCGGCCGACGAATCCAACACCTGGGACGGCACAATCCCCTCCCTGGAATCGAAGCTGGCGGGACGCTCCCTGCAGGTGCTCGTGCGCAACACGGGATGGCTCGCCTACAACGGACGCGTGGTCGGCACCGAGGGCGACCGCATCTCGGATGCCCGCGTGACCAGGTACCTGCCGCCCAATCCCCGCGCGGGCGAACCATCCCTGGTCGAAAGCCGAGTCCAGCTGCCCGGCTACATCGCCCCCGTGGCGCGCAGCGGCCGCGTGGGCACCCACGGCAACCAGACCTGGAACTTCTACCTGCTCGGCAAGCAGGCGATCGACGGGCGCAATCTCAACACCCACCGCCGCTGGTTCGGGACCCCGG
>JBJTIX010000215.1:0-17094 GCA_046095205.1 Opitutia bacterium | reverse complement strand
TTGCCTGCGGAGTCCTCGGGCAGCGAAGGCATGAACGCGTAGGCCTTGGGGCGCGACGGCGCTTCGAGTCCGGCGGCCCGGGCGCGCAGCGCGACCCCCGCTGGGGCGAACGGCTCGTGGCCTGCGTCGCGGGAGACCCCTCGCTCGAACCCGCGCTGCGCGCCCGGGCCGCCGGACTCGAAGCGCCGTCGCGCCCCAAGGCCTACGCGTTCATGCCTTCGCTGCCCGAGGACTCCGCAGGCAAGTTCGACCGCGCGGCGGCGGAGGCGGCGCTGCGGGACTAGGCCCGGGCGGCCTTCCAGATGCGCAGGCAGGATTCGACCAGCGCCGGGAATTCGGCGAGCGGCACCTGGCTCGGTCCGTCGGACACCGCCCGGGCCGGATCGGGGTGCGTCTCCATGAAGAGCCCGTCGGCCCCCGCGGCGAGCGCCGCGCGCGCCAGCACCGGCACGTACTCGCGCTGACCGCCGGAGGATCCGCCGGCCGCGCCGGGGAGCTGCACCGCGTGCGTGGCGTCCATCACCGTCGGATGTCCGAAGCCCGCCATGATCCGGAAGGACCGCATGTCGACCACGAGGTTCTGGTAGCCGAAGGTCGTGCCGCGGTCCGTCTGCCAGATCTCGGCGGCGCCGGCGCCCTCGAGCTTGTCGACCACGAAGCGCATCTCCTGCGGCGACAGGAACGGGCCCTTCTTGACGTTCACGACGCGTCCCGTCCGGGCCGCGGCGACGAGCAGGTCCGTCTGCCGGCACATGAACGCGGGGATCTGGAGCACGTCGACGACCTTGCCGACGGGTCCGCACTGCTCCGGCCCGTGCACGTCGGTCAGGACCGGGAAGCGGTAGTCCTTCTTCACCAGCGCGAGCAGCTCGAGCCCCGCCTCGAGGCCGGGTCCGCGCACGCCGCCAAGCGACGTGCGGTTGGCCTTGTCGTAGGAGCCCTTGAAGACGACGTTGAGCTCGGGCAGACGGTCGGCGAGCGCACGGAGCTCCTTCGCCACGGTGCGGCAGTTCGCCTCGTTCTCGAGCGAGCAGGGACCGGCGATGAGCAGCAGGCGGCGCTTGTCGTGCAGCATGGCGACAGACTGCGGGGCGGGCGTTGAGGACGTGTCCGGCGGTGAGCCAGCCCTTGCGGGCCACCCGCACGCCGTAGTCCGTGAAGCCCAGCTGGTCGACGTCGTGGGCGTCGGGATTGAGCGAGCACAGCACGCCCTTCTCCGCGGCCCGGCGCCACCAGCGCCAGTCCATGTCGAGCCGCCAGGGGTTCGCGTTGAGCTCGATGGCCGTGCCGTTGGCCGCCGCGGCGTCGATGACCTTGGCGACGTCGACGTCGTAGGGCTCGCGCTTGTTGAGCAGGCGCCCCGTGAGATGGCCGACCATGTCCACGTGCTCGTTCTCGACCGCCCGGATGATGCGCGCCGTCTGGGCTTCGCGGTCGAGCGTGAAGAGGTTGTGCACGGAGGCCACGACGAAGTCCAGGCCCGCGAGCACGCCGGCGTCGAAGTCGAGCGCGCCGTCGCGGAGGATGTCGACCTCGCTGCCGCTGAGCACGCGCACGCGGAAGCGGCCCGAGGCGTTGAGCCGGGCGACGGCGGCGACCTGCGCCTCGAGGCGGGCCTCGTCGAGGCCGCGCGCCTGGAAGCTCGACTTGGAATGGTCGGAGATGCCGAGGTACTCCCAGCCGCGGGCCTCGGCCGCGGCGGCCATCTGCTCGAGGGTGTGGTCCCCGTCGGACTCGGTGGTGTGGTTGTGGAAGGCGCCGCGGAGCTGCTCGGGCCGGAGGAGGTCGGGCAGCTCGCCGCGCTCGGCGGCCTCGATCTCCCCGTTGCCCTCGCGCAGCTCGGGCGGTATCCACGGCAGGCCGATCGCCCGGAAGACGTCCTCCTCGCTGGCGGCCCCGGGCGCGGGCTTCGCGCCGTCGACGGACTTGAAGCCCCACTCGCTCATGCTGAGGCCGAGGCCGAGCGCACGGTGGCGCATGGCCACGTTGTGCTCCTTGGAGCCGGTGAAATGGTGGAGGGCGAAGAAGAACTGGGCGGCGGGCACGACCCGCAGGTCGGCCTGGAGTCCGCTCTCGAAGCGTACGCTCGACTTGGTCTCGCCGTGGGCGGTGACCTCCTTCACGCCGGGGCGGGACACGAACCACGCCATCACCGGGGCGGGGTCCGAGGAGGCCACGAGGAAGTCGAGGTCGCCGACGGTCTCGCGGTTGCGCCGCAGCGAGCCCGCCGACTCGGCCAGCTCGACCTGCGGGAGCGCGCGGAGGCCGCGGAGGATGGGCTCGGCGACCTCGGCGGCCTCGTACCAGCGGTGGCGCCGGGCGTAGGCGACGCGGTTCCTGATGCCCTCGAGGATCTTCTGCTGGGTCTTCTCGCCGAAGCCCTTGAGTTCGGCGACCCTGCCCGATTCGCAGGCCTCCTTGAGGCGCGCGAGGTCCTCGACGCCCAGCTCCTTCCAGAGGGCGCGCGCCTTCTTGGGCCCGAGTCCGGGAATCTGCAGCACCTCGAGCAGGCCCGCGGGGATGGAGGCGCGGAGCTTCTGGTGGAAGGGCAGCGCCCCCTCGCGCCGCAGGGTCGTGATCTTCTCGACGAGGGCCTCCCCGAGGCCGGGCACCTCGGCGAGTCGGTTCTCGCGGATCAGCAGGTCGAGGTCCTCGGTCAGGTTCTCGAGGATGCGGGCGCCCGAAGAGTAGGCGCGTATCTTGAAGGGGTTCTCGCCGGTGAGCTCGAGCAGCGTGGCGATCTCGTCCAGGACCGCCGCGATGGCTCCCTTCTCCATCACGGACGGCGCGCCTTCTCGGCGAGGTACACCGCGTCGAGGGCGGCGAAGTCGGCGTCGCGCGACCCGCTCTCGATCACGTGGGAGTACTCGCCGGCGTGCCGCAGCTCCTCCTCCGCGGCGGCCACGCGGCGCTCGATCTCGTCCGCGGCGTCGGTGCCCCGGCCGGTCAGCCGGCGGCGGAGCTCGTCGCGGTCGCCGACGCGGACGAAGACCGTCACGAGGGCCGCGGCGAGCCGCGGGTCGGCCGCGCTCTTGGCCCGGATGGTGGCCGCGCCCTGGACGTCGACGTTGAGCAGCGCGTCGTGTCCGGCCCCGAGGTGGGCCGCGACGTCCGCCGCACGGGGTCCGTAGAGGTTGCCGTGGACCAGGGCGTGCTCGAGGAAGACGCCGGCCGCGACCTGGGCCTCGAACGCCGGGCGGGTGAGGAAGTGGTAGTCCACGCCGTCGCGCTCGCCGGCGCGGGGCGCGCGCGTCGTGCAGGTGACGACGCGGCGGATGACGCCGGGGTGCGCCCGGGTCAGGCGATCGCACAGCGTGGTCTTCCCGCTTCCCGCGGGGCCCGACACGACGATGAGCAGCGGCCGGCTCACGCGACGGCCGAGGCGGCGCAGGCGACGCCGAGCAGGACGAGGAGGCCGCCGGCGGTCCGGCGGCGGAAGGATTCCGCCAGGGTCCAGTCGCACAGGCGGACGAAGGCCGGCGGACTGGCCGCCCACCAGAGGCCGAACACGACCAGCAGCCCGTAGCTGACGGCCGCCGCGAGCAGGCTGTCGGGCAGCCGTCCGAAGCCGGCGTCCAACGCATGACGGGCGAGGAACATCATCATGACCCCGAGGGCACGCACGGAGAGCAGGTCGGGCATGTAGACCAGGGTGGCGAGGCTCGCGATGCCGAAGCCGATCACGACCGGGACGCGCGGAAGGCCGGCGAGGTCGGGCGCAGGCAGGTTGAGCAGCCACCAGACGAACCAGACGGTGGTCAGCACGACCGCCGTCTGCGTCACCAGTCGGGAGCGGCGGAAGGTGCGCAGCGCGGAAGCGTCGGCCAGCACGAGGCCGCCGGCGATGAGCAGCAGGGCGGCGAGCGCGGCGTAGGCCTGGGCGAGGGTCACGGGCCGAGGTTAGGACGGACGGGGAGTCCGAAGCAACAAGGAGGTTGCGTCAGCGGACGCGCAGGCGTGCGGACGCCCAGGCGGCGTGCTCGGCCACGACCGGATCGGCGTCGGCCAGGAGCGACTCGACCGCGGGCAGGTCGTCGGCGCCCCCCACGTTGCCGAGGACGGTGAGGGCGTTGCGGCGCCAGCGGGCGAGGCCGAGGCGCTTCACGGGCGTGCCGCGGAAATGCGCGACGAACTCCTCCTCGGTCCAGCGCAGCGTCTCGCGCAGGGGCGGATGGGGGCGCGGCGCGAACCGCTCCTCGCGGGTGCGCCGGGCCCAGCGGTTCCAGGGACAGACGTCGAGGCAGTCGTCGCAGCCGAAGACCCGGTCGCCGAGCGCCTCACGGAACTCCACGGGGATGGCCCCCTGGTGCTCGATGGTCAGGTAGGCGAGGCAGCGCCGCGCGTCGAGCTGGTAGGGCGCGACGATGGCCCGCGTCGGGCAGGCCGTGATGCAGCGGGTGCAGCTGCCGCAGCGGTCGGGCTCGGGCGCGGCGGCGGGTTCGAGGTCCAGCGTGGTGAGCACGACGCCGAGAAAGAGCCAGGTGCCCGCGCCACGGTGGATGAGGATGGTGCTCTTGCCCTGCCAGCCGAGGCCGGCGGCGGCCGCGACGGGCTTCTCGAGCACCGGTCCGGTGTCGACGTAGGGCTTCTGCCGTCCGCCGAGGCCGCGCATCGCCGTGCAGAGGCGCTTGAGGCGGCGCAGGATCACGTCGTGGTAGTCGGCGCCGAGCGCATACTTGGCGATGCGGTAGCCCGCGGTCGGGTGGGGCTGGTAGTAGTTGAGCCCGACGACGACGAGGCTGCGCGCCTCCGGCAGCACGCGCGTCGCGTCGGTGCGGCGGTCGGGGTCCTTCGCGAGCCAGTCCATGTCGCCATGCATGCCGTCGGCGATCCAGCGCCGGAAGTAGTCCGCGCGCACGTCGGCATCGACGGGCGCCACGCCGAAGGCGTCGAAGCCGAGGGCGCGCGCCTCCGCCTCGACCCGCTCGCGTAGCGCGCGCGGACCCATGGGGTCAGCCCAGGATGGCGAGGACGCGCCCGACGATCTCCTCGACGGGCGCCAGCTTGCCGACGCCCTCGTAGCCGCAGGCCAGCATGCCTTCGGCCGGCTCGACCACCGCGTGCCCGCGGCCGCGGAGGGTCTCGAGGTTCGCGCGGGTGGCGGGGTGCGTCCACATCTTGCCGTTCATGGCGGGGCAGAGCAGCACCGGGCCGCGGTGGGCGAGGTAGACGCTGGTGAGGAAGTCGGGCGCCAGTCCGTGCGCGAACTCGGCGAGCACGTTGGCCGACAGGGGCGCGACGAGCAGGAGGTCGGTCGTGTCGGCGACCTCGATGTGCCCCGGAGCGGTCCCCTGCCCTTCGGCCCAGAGGTCGGAGGCGACGGGCCGGCGGGAGAGCACCTGCAGGGTCATCGGGGTGACGAACTGCATGGCGCCGCGGGTCATGACCACCTGCACCTCCGCCCCGAGCTTGATCAGCTGCGAGGTGAGGTCGGCGGCCTTGTAGGCCGCGATGGAGCCGGTGACCCCGAGGGTGATGCGCCTGCCTTCGAGCTGCGACATGGAGCGGATGAACTTGCCGGAGCCATTCGGGCTGGCGAGGCGAAAGGGGAATGGCACCCCCGAAAAACGGCCAAAAACCCCTTTAAATCCCCTTTATTGATTGCCTTCACCTGGTGGCGGGGTTGCGATGCGCCACTTATGCAATCCGACATCGGTCTCATCGGCCTGGCCGTCATGGGTCAGAACCTCGCCCTGAACATCGCCGACCACGGCTTCGCCATCTCGGTCTACAACCGGACGACCGCCAAGACCGACGAGTTCGTGAAGGAGAACCCGAACACCCCGGGCAAGCTGACGGGCTGCCCGACCATGAAGGACTTCGCGGCCTCCCTGAAGAAGCCCCGCAAGGCCATCATCCTCGTGAAGGCGGGCGGCCCCACCGACGCCGTGATCAACGAGCTCGTGGCCGTCTTCGAGCCGGGCGACATCATCATCGACGGGGGCAACGCCCTCTGGACCGACACCATCCGCCGCGAGAAGGACCTCAGGGCGAAGGGCCTCCGCTTCATCGGCTCCGGCGTCTCCGGCGGCGAGGAGGGCGCGCGGTTCGGGCCATCCCTCATGCCCGGCGGCGACCCGGCCGCCTGGGCCGAGCTCAAGCCGGTCTGGGAGGCCGTGGCCTCCAAGGTCGACGCCCAGACGGGCGTCGAGCTGACCGGCGCCAAGCCCGGCAAGCCGATCAAGGGCGGCGTGCCCTGCGTGGCCCACATCGGCCCCGACGGCGCCGGCCACTACGTGAAGATGGTCCACAACGGCCTCGAGTACGGCGACATGCAGATGATCTGCGAGGCCTACGACCTGATGCGCGGACTGCTCGGCATGACGCCCGACGAGATCGGCACGGTCTTCGAGGAGTGGAACCAGGGCGACCTCAACTCGTTCCTGATCGAGATCACCGCCAAGGTGCTCAAGCAGAAGGACCCCGAGACCGGCAAGCCGCTCGTCGACGTCATCCTCGACACCGCCGGCCAGAAGGGCACGGGCAAGTGGACGAGCGCCAACGCCCTCGACATGGGCGTCGCCGCGCCGACGATCGCCGAGGCGGTCTTCGCCCGCTGCCTCTCCGCGGTGAAGGAGGAGCGCGTGGCCGCCGCCAAGGCGCTGCGCGGGCCGAAGCGCGCGATGACCAACCCCGACCGCGCCAAGGTGGTCGCGATGATCCGCGACGCGCTCTACTGCTCCAAGATCTGCTCCTACGCCCAGGGCTTCCAGCTCATGCGCGAGGCCCAGAACGAGTACAAGTGGAAGCTGAACTTCGGCGAGATCGCCCAGATCTGGCGGGGCGGCTGCATCATCCGCGCGCGCTTCCTGCAGAAGATCACCGAGGCCTTCGCCAAGAAGCCCCGCCTCGCGAACCTGCTGCTCGACCCTTACTTCAAGAAGACGGTCCGCCAGGCGCAGAAGAACTGGCGCAAGGTGCTCGCGCTGGCCGTCAAGCACGGCATCCCGACGCCCTGCCTGGGCTCCGCGCTCTCCTACTTCGACTCGTACCGCACGGAATCGCTGCCGCAGAACCTGCTGCAGGGCCAGCGCGACTTCTTCGGCGCGCACACCTACGAGCGCGTCGACAAGCCGCGCGGCGAGTTCTTCCACATCGACTGGCCGGACCCGAAGCGTCCGCAGATCAAGGCCTGAGCAAGAAGGGCCCCCTCGCGGGGGCCCTTCTTTCCGTCCGGACTCAGCGGGCGGCCCAGCCGCCGCCGGTCGCGGCGGCGAGGCGCACGGCGGCCTGACGGCGCTCCCAGACGACGCCCGCGAGGGTGCGGCGGGCGAGCGCCTCGTCGCGCGCGGCCGCGACGACCGCGGCCGCGGGCGCCACGCCGGCGCGGTGCCGGGCCTCGGCGTTGCGGAGACGGTCGCGCGTGGCGTCGACGACGCGCGCGGTGAGGTCCTCCTGTGTGGCGAGCTCGCGCAGGTCCGCGAGGGCGTCCTCGACCTCGCGGAAGGCGTTGAGCACGGCACGCGTCCACTCGGCGGCGGCTCCGTCCATGCGGGCGCGGGCGGCCTCGAGCCCCGCCTCGCGTCGGCCGGCGTCGAAGAGCGGAAGGTCGACGGAGGGGGCGAGGCTCCAGAAGCCGGCCGCGCCCCTGCCGATGCGCGAGGCCGGATCGGCCTGCCATCCGGCCTGGCCGCCGAGGGTGACCGAAGGGTAGAAGTCCGCGAGGGCCGCGCCCTCGCGCGCGACGGCCGCGTCGAGCCGTGCGGCGGCGGCGACGAGGTCGGGCCGCCGCGCGAGCAGCTCCGACGGCAGGCCGGGGCCGAACGCGGGCATCGCGGCCGCGGCGCCCGAGTCGGGGAGCGGCGCGCCGGGGTCGGCGGCGATCAGCGCGCGCAGGGCGTTCTCGGCGGCGGCGAGCCGTCGCAGGCCGAGGCCCTCGTCGACCTTGGCCTGGGCCGCGGCGCGGCGCGCCGAGGCGAGCGGGGCTTCGGGCAGGATGCCGGCGGCGACGGACTTCTCGAGGATGCGCATCTCGCGTTCGCGCGCGGCGAACTCCTGCGCGAGGCAGGCGGCCTGCTCGCGGGCGGCGCGCACGCCGAACCAGAGACGGGCGACTTCGGCGGTGAGCGCCAGGTCGGCCTGCTCGGCGGTGAGCGCGGCGGCGCGGGCGTCCTCGGCGGCCGCGCGCACGGCGGAGGACTGGCGGCCCCAGAAGTCCAGCTCCCAGGAGGCGCGCAGTCCGACGGCGGTCACGTCGGTGCGGCGCGGGATGCCGGGCGGGAAGCGTCCGTTGGCGACGGAGATGCGCGAGGACTCGATGCCGGCGCCCGCGGTGACGGCGGGCTCGTCGCCCGCGCCCTCGGCGCGGAGCAGCGCGAGCGCCTCGCGGTGGCGGGCGCGCGCCACGGCGAGCTCGGGCGAGGCGCGGCGCGCCCGGGCGACGAGGTCCTTGAGCGCGGGGTCCGCGAAGGCGTCAGCCCAGCCCGCGGCGGCGGCCGGGCCCGCGGCCGTGAAGGCCTTCGGCGCGGCCGGCGCGGCGGGGCGCGGGGCGGGGTCGTGCGCGCAGCCGGCGAGGAGCGCGCACGCGATGATCAGCTCACTTCTTGGCCGCATCGGGGGAGGCGTCGATGAAGACGTCCATCTGCTGTCCGACGAAGACCGACCGGTCGGCCGGACGCTCGAACTGGTAGATCACCTGGAGCACGCGCGTGTCGACCCGCTCCACGCTGCCACCGGTCAGGGAGACCTTGGGCACGACGAAAGGCTCGATGCGCACGAACTTGAGCGGGATCGCGCGGCCCTTCTCGTCGCGGGCGGACTCGCCCTTGAGGAAGCCGCGGGCCGGAAGGCCCTCGCGGACGCGGGGGGCGAGCTGCTCGTCGACATCGCAGCGGATCTGGAGCCGGGTGATGTCGCCGAGCACGGCGGCGGCGCGGCCGCCGGAGGCGACGTATTCGCCGGCCCGCACGTTGACCTGCAGGACCGTGGCGTCGATGGGGGAGCGCAGCACCATGCGGTCGAGCTGCACCTCGGTCTGGCGCAGCTGGGCGCGCGCCAGTTCGAGCCGGGCGCGCGCCTCCTTGGCCGCGGCGCGGTAGCCGACCAGCTCGCCGGCGCTGACCGCGCCGCCGTCCTTGATCGTCTCCCAGCGGCGGACCTGGTCCTCCGCCTTCTCGAGCACCGCCTCGGCGGCCGAGACCGTGGCGGCCAGCACGCCGCGCTGCGCCTCGATGTCCCGCGTGTCGAGCGTGATGACCGGATCGCCGGGGCGGACGCGGTCCCAGACCCTGACGTGGACGCGGGCCACCGTGCCGGGGACCGGCGCGCCCAGCAGGGTGTTCTCGGCGACCGCCTCGACGAGCCCGGCGGCGGCGATGAGCCCGTCCTTCTCCCGGATCGAGGGACGGTAGGGCGGCGGCTGCACGGGCTTCTCGTCGGCGGTGCCGCGCGTGAGCTGGAACGCCGCGACGGCGCCGGCCGCGGCCAGGATGTAGAGGAGGATGCGTGGCTTCATGAAGTTCTAGGCGTGGGTCTGGTCCAGGAGGGACGGGTCGTCGACCACGCGGCTGATGCGCCCGTCCTCCATCTCCGCGACCCGGTCGGCGAAGCGGAAGATGCGGTGGTCGTGGGTGACGACGATGACGCAGCGCCCGGGCGCCCGGGAAAGCTCGCGGATCATCGCGAGGATCTGGGCGCCGGTGTCCTTGTCGAGGGCCGAGGTCGGCTCGTCGCAGATGAGGAGCGTCGGGTTGTGCACCAGCGCGCGGGCGATGGCGACGCGCTGCTGCTGCCCGCCCGAAAGCGCGGCGGGCCGCGAATCCTCGCGGCCGGCGAGCCCGACCTTGCCGAGCATCTCGCGGGCGCGGGCGGCGGCCTCGGCGTGGCCCGAACCCTGGACGAGGAGCGGCACCATCACGTTCTCCTCGACGGAAAGCGTCGGGATCAGGTTGAAGGACTGGAACACGAAGCCGAGGTGGCGGCGGCGGAAGGCGGTGAGCGCCTCCTGGCCGAGCCCGTCGAGCCGCTGGCCGAACACCTCGACCTCGCCGGCCTGCGGCGTGAGCGTGCCCGCGATGACCGAGAGCAGCGTGGTCTTCCCGCAGCCCGAAGGGCCGACGAGCATGACCAGCTCGCCCGCGCGGGCCTCGAAGGTGGCCTGCTTGAGCGCGGTCACGCGGGACTCGCCCTCGCCGAAGGACATGTCGACCCCGCGGACGCGGACGGCGGCGGCTGCGGGGGCGTCGCTCATCCGCGGAAGACGGTGGAGGCGTCGACCCGCGACACCTTGACGATGCCCACGACGGCGGACACGAGGCTGATGCCGAGGATGAACACCAGCGTGGCCCACAGCACCTGCGGGAACATGACGAAGGGCGGCATGCCCTTCTGGATCATCACGCGGCCGATGGCCTGGGCCATGCCGGCCCCGAGGCCGAACCCGAGCAGCCCCGCGACGAGCGCCTGGAAGACCAGCATGCGCGAGAGCAGCCCCATGCCGGCCCCCATGGCCTTGATGGCGGCGAAGTAGCGCAGGTTCTCCAGGACGAAGGAATAGAAGGTCTGGCCGGAGATCGCGATGCCCACGAAGAGCCCGAGCGCGACGGCGGTGCCGAACGAGAACGGGATGCCGGTGTTGCGCCAGAACCACCAAAAGGTGTGCCGGGCGAGGCTGCGCTCGGACCAGTCCCAGATGACGGTGTCGGAGGTCCAGGCGCGCAGGCCGGTCTCGCGCTCGATGCGGGAGCAGAGCTCGGCGGGGGTGACGCCCTCGCGGGGCGCGACGAGCATGAAGCTCAGCGTGCGGCGGGCGCCGAGGGTGTAGGCCTTGGCGCGGTCGTACGTCGTGTAGGCGAAGGGGCCGCCGGTGAAGGCGCGCCGGACGCGGCAGACGCCCACGATGCGGGCCTCGATGTCGTTGATCTCGAAGGTGTCGCCGGGGCGCAGCGGCCGGGTGGTGACGGTGCCGTCGGGCGCGGTCTCGGTCCGGCTCATCAGCTGGGCGCCCCACTCGTCGATCATCACGGTGTTGGGGAGGCGGAGGTCCTCGATGCGGCCGGCGATGATCTCCGCCGGGGCGCCGGCGAAGGTGTCGGCGTCCAGTCCGACGAGGGTGACGAGCTTGAAGTTGCCGTCCGGCATGCGCGCCTGGAGGAACGAGGTGTGGAGCGGCGCGGCCCAGGAGACGCCGTCGACGGAGCGCACGCGCCCGAGGTCGGTGTCGCGCATGGGCTTGGCGTCGTTGACCTGCTCGACCATCGGGTCGCTGACCCAGACTTCGGCGCGGATGTTCACCACGGGGGTGTAGGTCCAGCTCATGATGCCGAAGAAGACCGAGGTCTGCTGCGCCATGAGAAGCGCCGAGAAGCTCAGCCCGCAGAGCAGCATCGCGAGCTTGCCCCGGTCCCCGAAGAGCATGTTGAGGGCGAGGCGGTACATCGGGCGGGACGGCGAGTGTCCCGCAAACGAGTCCCGGGTCAATGGGAAGTCAAACCGCGCGGGGCCGGCCCGCCGACGTCACTTGATGAGCCAGAGCGACTTCGTGAAGTCGGGGCCCCAGGAGGCGTTCACGGCCCAGGCGGCCACGAGCAGGGCGAGCGCGATGGAGAAGCAACGCACGACCTTGCCCCTGTCCTCGCTCTTCGCGCCGGCGTGCAGGAGGCCGACCGCGCCGAGGGCGAGGATCGGGTGCAGCCACGAGACGTTGCGGGAGCCCGACTGAAGGACGGCGACGAGGCCGATCACGAGGTTGATGTCCACCAGCACGGCCACGATGCGCTGCAGCTTGGTGTTCGGTCCCTTGACGAGCGCGTTCACCACGACGATCAGCACGAGGAGGAGGAGAAGCGAGCCATAGTGCTTGTGGAGGGCGAAGAGCGTGTTCATGCGGCCAGCGTGTCGGCCCGCCCGCCGACTTCAAGCAATCCCCTGCCCTTCAGCGCTCCTCGGGGAAGAGCCGGAGGAACAGCCGTGCGGCGAGCAGGCCGCCGGCCAGCTGGCAGAGCAGCAGGCAGCAGTCGCGAGGGAAAGTCTTGGCGAGAAAGGCCCATTCGCGCAGGAAATCCGCGGTGAAGGAGCCCTCGGTGACCGTCGTGGCGAAAAGTCCGGTCAGCCGGTGCGCCAGGGTGACGGCGGGATTGAGGTCCGGCCCGGCTCCGGAAAAGACGCCCGCCAGGCCGAGGACGGTCAGCGCGATGGCCACGCCGTAGTAACTGTTGCCGGCGCTGTGCCGCGAGGTCGCCACCATCAGGATGACGAACGCCAGAAGCCCGGTGCCGAGGACCTCGGCGACGACGAGGGGAAGGAAGCCGTCGAACAGGGGCGCGGAGACGGCCTGGGTCAGGGCCGCGGCGCGATCGGGATCGAAGTCCAAAAGCAGCCCGGCGAGGGCGGCGGCCAGCGTCGCGGCCAGGACCTGGACGCCGACGTAGGGAAGCAGGACGCCGGGGGCGAGGCGGCCACGCAGGCGGAAGGCGACGGACACGGCCGGATTGTAGTGGGCCCCGGAGACCGGCCCTCCCATGTAGATGAGGGCGCAGAGCAGCGCGGCGACCATGAGCGGAGCGCCGGCGCCGTTGGTCATCAGGACGCCGAAGCAGAGGAAGAAGGTCCCGAGCAGCTCGACGTGCAGCTTCGCGCGCATGCCCGCAGTCTCGGACGGCGGCGGCGGACCGACAAGCAGGGAATGGCTCAGCGCAGGCGGCGCAGCCAGTCCTCGGTGAAGCCCGCAATGTCGTCGACGCCCGGCAGGCGCCGCGAGCGGGCCTGGTAGAGCTTGGAGGCCTCCTCCTGCGCCGCCATCAGGCCCTTGAGCGTGGCATGGAGCGGGACGGGCTTGCGGTCGGGGCCGATGAGGGACCACCCGACATGGCGCCCGTCCTTCATCTCATTGTCGTAGAGCTGCCAGTGCAGCACGAGCGGAGGCTTCCAGCCGAGGAACTTGGCGATGATCTCGCGGTTGCGGCGTTCGTGGTCGGCGGCGTCGGCGCAGACGGACATCGGCACGCCGCACTCGCCGATGAACACGCGGCGGACGGGCAGCGAGGCCTTCGGCTTCAGCTGGCGGGCGAGGTAGTCCAGCGTCGCCTGCACGTCGGCGGGCGGCAGGAGCTGGCAGTCGTAGGCGGCGTAGGACACGAAGTCCACGTCCACGCGCGGCAGCACGAGGTCGGCCATGCGCTTGCGGCCCTGGGCCATGACCTCGCGCACACGGCTGACCTCGGCGTAGACGAACACCTGGCAGCGCGAGTAGGGCACCTCCTTGCGCGCGTCGTCGACCGCCTTCTGCCGGATGTTGAGCCACTCGACCATCGCGTCGGCGCGGTCGCGCGGCAGGTCGGCCTTCGGGTCGAGGCCGTCGAGCAGCTGGGTGTCGCCCTGCCAGTGGCCGAGGAAGAAGATCTTCCCGCTCGCGTCACGGCGGGTGAGGAGGTCCTTGGCGAAGGTGTAGGTGGCGGCGTATTCGCGCGCCGACTCCTCCTTGGTGAAGCCGTCCTTCCAGACCTCGCCCGGACGGTACCAGAAAAGGTAGTGGGTGAAGGGCATGCCGATGAGCTGCGTCAGCTCGGGCTGCGCCGGCAGGCGGGTCTTCAGGATGCGGGAGCCGGTCTCCAGCACGGCCCGGGCGCCCTCGATGACGACGGGCTCCTTCGTGAACTTGTAGTTGGGCGCGCCGACCTGCGTGCCGACGATCTGCGGGAACGCGCCGGTGATCTCCTGCACGGGGCTGGGCGGCGGCGCCTCGAGGAGGATGTTGCCGGCCCGCTTGCCCTGGCCGTCGAGGGCGGCGCCGAGCAGGAACAGGCAGGCGGCTCCCAGGATGCGACGGGGGTTTGCTCTCATGGGACGGACTTCACGGGGCGGGGATTGAAGTGTCCGCTTTTGACCCGCTTCGTTCAAGTCCGTTCCCACCCACACCATGAACACCAAGATGCTCAACACGCTCCTGATCGCCTCCGTCCTCGCCGTTTCGCCCGCCCGGGCGGTCGAGGAGAAGGCCTCCGAATCCCCCGAGAAGGCCCAGCTCGCCCCCGCCCGCCGCAAGGCGTCGGCCGAACCCGAGGTCATCGCCGCCTCCCAGCAGTACCGCGCGGACAAGGCGCTGGCCGACAAGGCCAGGGCGGACTACCAGACGGCCCGCAAGAAGGCCGAGGCCGCCGAGGCCGACTACCACGCGAAGTTCGACGAGGCCCTCGCGAAGGCGGACCCCGAGGCGCCGGCGCTGGTGAAGAAGGAGAAGGATGCCTTCCGCGAGCGCATGGCCAAGGCGCGGGCGGCCAAGAAGGCCGCGGAGAAGGACGGCGAAGAGGCGGACGACCGCTGAGCGCGCGTCCTTGCGTCAGGAAAAGGGCCCGCCGAGCGGCGGGCCCTCTGTTTTTCAGGCGAGCGCGCGCTCGAAGTCGGCCCAGATCTCCTCGGTCGGCTCAAGTCCGACGGAGACGCGCAGGAGGTCGGGGTCCAGGCCGGCGCCGCGGATGGCCGCCCTCCCCTGCTCCGTCGTGACCTCGTCGAAATGCGCGAGCCACATGAAGGGGGCCGCGATGGTGAACCTGAGCCCGAAGCTGGGGCCCTTGACGACATTCAGCCGGTCATACGCCCGGCGCATGACGCCCTCGCGCAGCTCGACGGTGACGAGCGATCCCGCTCCGGCTCCCGGCCGCATCACGCGCCGGTAGTTTTCCGCGGTGGGCCCGGTGAGCGCGGTGCGCACACGGACGACGGCGGGGTGCGCCGAGAGACGGCGGGCGAATTCGGCGGCGTTCGCCGAGAGGCTGGCCGTGACTTCGCCGACTCGCGCCACCTGGGGCGCCAGGGCCGCGGCGTCGAGGGCGTGAAGCGGCACGTGACGTCCGCGCGCGGCGCCGAGCAGGCGGGCCGCGTGGGGACGGGAGGGGTTGACCGCGAGCACGCCGGCCATGACGTCGCCCTCGGCCGCGGCGTACTTGGTGAGACTGCAGGCCACGACGTCGGCCCAGGGCAGCGTGTCCGTCGCGGCCACGCCCGAAGAGCTGGGGTCGACGACGAGCATGGCGCCGTGCCGGTCGCACAGGCCGCGCAGGGCCTCGAGGTCCGCCGTCTGCAGCTGGGGGTTGTTGGGCGCCTCGGTGAGCACGCCCGCGACGTCTCCGGCGGCGAGGAGCTTCTCGACCGCGGCGAGGTCGGTGACGTCATGCACGAAGCGCCTTTCGACCTGGGGGTTCTTCTCGAGCAGACGGATGGAGTCGACGTAGAGCCAGCCGAGCTGGATCCAGACGCGACGGCCGGCGGGCGCCTGCACGGTGTCGACGGCATGCAGCGCGGCGTCGACGGCGTTCATGCCCGAGGAGCAGAGGAGCAGGTCGGCGGGCGCCACGCCCGGGAAGTAGGGCGCGAGCGCGGCGCGCACGGCGGGCGATCCCGTGTCGGGAGCGTCGGGCTCATCATTGAGCCAGGCCTCCGCCTGACGTGACGAGATGAGCGTGCCGGTGTGCTGGACGAGCTTGGCGAGGCGGGCCGCGGCGTCGTCTGATTCGAGGATGATCAGGGCGAACTCCGCGCCGATCCCGTAGGAGAGTATGCGCGCGCCGGCCTGCGCGGCGAGCCGCTCCGCGATGTCCATACGGGCCAGGGGGAACATCGCCCAGGGCGGGTGGGGGAAGTCCGGCGGCAGCGCCTCCGGAAAATCCGCCGATATGCCGCAGCGGCGGGCCAGCTCCTCCGCCGCCTGCGTGACGAGATCGTTGCGGACGAAGCGCGGATAGCCGGCACGGACGAGCGACCAGACGCGCGGCTCCTTGCGCTCGTAGGAGACGACGTCGTCGAGCGTCGGCAGGCTGAGCACCGTCGCATGAGGGGAGGCCGGGACGGTCTCGCCCAGGGCTGTCGGACGAAGCGCCACCTCAGGGTGCCCGCGGGGGGATCTCGTTCTGCACGATCTGATCGAGCGTCTGACGTCGGCGGATGAGCGTCACGCGGCCGTCGCGACCGATGAGCGCCTCGGGCGCCTCGGGGAAGGAGTTGTAGTTCTTGGTGCTCATGCCCGCGCAGTAGGCGCCCGCGCCGCCGATCACGCAGAGGTCGCCCGCGGCCGCGGACGGCAGTCGCCGCGTCGCGAGCGTCTCGGGTTCGCCGGGGGCGCAGCTGATGAGGTCGCCCGACTCGCAGCAGTGGCCGACGACGACGTAGTCGCGCTCGCCGTCGCGGGCGACGGCGGGATAGAGGTGCACCGGATGCTGCGAACCGTAGAGGGAGGGGCGCAGGATCTCCGTCATGCCGGAGTCCAGCTTGATGAACTCGCGCGCACCGGTGGAGACGACGTCCTGCACCCTGGCGAGCACCGCGCCCGCGTTGGCGACAAGGAACGTGCCGGGCTCGACCTCGAGCCGCAGGCGGCGACCGTCGGTCTGGGCGAACTTCTCGAACGCCGCGCGCACCGGGACGCCGACCACGGAGGGATCGGTGCCCTTCTCGGAGGCAACGCGCGCCACCTTGTAACCGCCGCCGAGGTTGAGCACGGAGACGGAGGGGAATCGGCTCACCAGCGCCAGGCTGGCGGCGGAGACCTCCTGCCAGACGGCGGGATCGCTGCCGGAGCCGATGTGGGTGTGGATGCGGACGACCTTGAGGCCATGCTGCTTCACGATGGCCTGCGCGCGGTCGGCCCATTCATGCCAGATGCCGAAGGAGGAGTCGGGGCCGCCCACGTTGGTCTTGCCCGTTCCGCCGGAGCCGCGGCCGGGGTTGAAGCGCAGCCCGACCTCATGGCCGGGCAGGGCCTTGCCGATCCGCTCGAGCTGAAGGAGCGAACAGGCGTTGACGTGCACCCCGGCGCGGAGGAGCTCGGCGAAGTCTTCGGGCAGCTCCTGGGAGGAGAGGGAGATGCGGTCGGCGGGCACCCCGGCATGGATGGCCCGGCGCACCTCCCAGCCGGAGCTGGCGTCGAAATGAAGCCCCTTGGCCAGGAAGATGCGCAGCACCGCCGCATTGGGGCAGGCCTTCATGGCGAACCTGACCGTCAGACCGTAGGCATTGGGGAAGCCCAGCATGGCGTCGGCCTGAGACTCGAGCAGGGCCTGGTCGTAGACATAGCAGGGCGTGCCGTGCTCACTTGCGATGAGCCGGGCCAGGTCAGGCGTAAGGAAACGATGGTTTTCCACTGTCTGTCGTGGGCGGACTCTG
>JBJTIX010000214.1:0-6458 GCA_046095205.1 Opitutia bacterium | reverse complement strand
GCGGAGGCGGGCGGGGTTGGTCTCGGCGCGCGCGGCGCGTGCGCGTCCTTTCCTGTAAACCATGAAGCTCAGCCACGACTACTACCGCGCCTTCAACTCCGGCGACCGCCCCGCGCTGCTCGCCCTGCTGCAGCCTGAAGTCGTGCACGAGATCAACGAAGGCGCCGTCGAGCGCGGCGTGGACGCCTTCCGCGCCTTCCTCGGGCGCATGGACCGCTGCTACCGCGAGCAGGTCGAGGACCTCGTCGTCTTCAGCGGGCCCGACGGATCGCGCGCCGCGGCCGAATTCTTCATCAACGGCCAGTATCTCGTGACTGACGAGGGCCTGCCGCCCGCCAAGGGGCAGAAGTACCGCCTCCGCGTCGGCGCGTTCTTCGAGATCAGGGACGGCAAGGTCGCCCGCGTGTCGAACTACTACAACCTCGCCGACTGGATGCGGATGGTGGCCGGCTGAGCGCGTTCAGCGCCGCACGATCTCGCTCGTGCCGTCGGCCCGGCCCGTGACGTCGTAGGTCGCGCCGCCGTGCAGCACCCCGCGCACGGTGAGCGACGGCCAGCCCGAGGGCAGGCGGGGCGTCGCCCGCAGTCCGTCCGGGCCGGCCTTCAGTCCCAGGAAGCCGTGCACCAGGACCGTCGGCACCAGCGCGCTCTCGAAGAACTCGTGGTCGAGCCCGAGTCCGCCCGCCGTCCCGCCGCCCTGCAGCGTGCCGCGGTCGGGCTTGGCATAATAGGCGCGGTAGCCGCCCTCGGCCTGCGTCTCCCGGAACCAGGCGTTGATCTCCCTGAGCCGCCGCCAGGCGTCGTCCGGTCCGTTCACGCGCAGGCGGGCCATCAGGTCGTAGTAGGATAAGCCCAGCACCGCGCCGCCGTCCTGCACCTGTGCGCCCCAGGGGATCGAGTCCGGCCGGCTCCAGGCCCAGACGTAGTCCTCCACGTTCCGCCGCGTCGTGGCGCGCGGGCCGAAGCGCCAGCGGAAGATGTCCGCGCCCTGCGACGTGTCGCCGTCGACGACGCGACGTCCGTCGATCCAGTCCATGATCGCGCGTGAACGCGCCTCGTCGGTGAAGCCGTAGCTCACCGCCTCCTGATTGAGGAACGTGAAGCCGAAGTCGTGGCTTTCGCCCGTCAGGTCGCGCCAGCCGACCAGCCGGCCCTTGGCGGCGTCCCAGAAGAAGTCCGCGCCGCGCTTCCGGACGTCGTCCGCGATGCTCCGGAGGTCGTCTGCGCCCAGGCCGGCGGCCGGAGGCGGGAGCGCGGCCTCCTTATGGTCTGCGATCCAGCGTTCGAGCTCCGACATGCGCAGCAACGCGTGCCACTGGTACACCGTGGCCAGCGCGTCGTCGCCGCCGAACGGGAGCAGGTCCCAGTAGTTGCTACCCACGCCGAGCCCGATGCGCGGGCGCGGCTAGCCGTCCGGCCCCATCACGAGCCCGCTGCGTCCGTCATGCCCGACCCAGCGGACCCGGACGCGCCCCAGCTCGCGCACCTGGAACTCCTTCAACGACCACGCCAGCGCCTGCCGCATCCGCGCGAGGTTCTGGCGCAGGAACTCCACGTCACCCGTCCAGGCGAAGGTGTCCGCGCAGCCTTCAAGATAGCTCGAGTTCGTGATCGGGTGCCGCGTGTCGACCGCCGTGAGCACCGACTTGATGCGGATCTCGGCGCCCTTGAAGCCGGGGAAGCGTAGGCGCAGCCCCGTGAGCAGCCCGCCGTAGCCCGGCTGACGGTAGAGCGGCACGTGGGCGAAGTCCGTCCTGCCCAGGTCGTCGCGCGGAGGGAAGGGGGCCGCGCGCGACTCGTCCCAGCCCTGGTCACCCTGGTGCCGCCAGCCCACCGTCGGCGTGCCCGCGCCGGCCGGCAGCCCGATCGCCGACCACTCCACCCGGGCGAAAGGGGCCACCACCGTGCCGCAGCGGAAGTCCGGCGTCGCGACCGTGACCACGTCGCCCGTGGCCCGCAGGCGCAGTCCGTGCTCCGCGTCGATGCCGAGCACCTCCGCGCCCGCGATTTCGAAGCCGGCCGTGTCCTGCAGCGGCTGCAGCCTGAAGATCTGGATCGCCCACACCTCGTGGTGCGTCGAGAAGTGGAAGCCGCGCCCCGTGCTCTGCTGCCAGGCCGGGAAGGGCCAGCCGTCGCCGTGGGCCATCCCCCGGTGCTGCTGCATGGCGACGTAGCCCTCGTGGTCGATACGCTTGCGCAGCAGCGAGTCGCGGTAGCCCTTCGCCGACGGCGCGTGCTGCCAGAGCAGCGCGTGCGGCATCCAGCGGTCCCACAGCGTGCACTGCGCGTAGCCCGGCGAACGCACCGCGTGCAGCGCGTTCATCGCCTCCAGCGTGCGCATCTCCGCCTCCTGGCCCGGCACCTCGAAGGCCGGCGCGGCGCGCAGGGCGCAGCAGCAGAGCAGGGCGGCGAGCAGGGGCGTGCGCACACGACCTTCTCTTGGCGGCCCTCCGGCGCTGGCAAGTCCTTAGTCCCGCCGTCCCGCGCCCGGTCAGAGCTTCGCCAGCCCCTGCCAGACGAAGAGCAGGCCCAGGACGATGAGCAGCGCCGACGAGACGTAGGGCGCCCGGCGGGCCGAGCGGCTCAGCCAGCTCGAGCGTTCCGACAGCTTCTTCATGCCCCAGGCGGCCAGCACCCCGACCGAGATCATGGTCAGCGCCAGCCCCGCGCTGAAGGACGCGACCATCGCGAACCCGAGCGTGAATTCCTTCAGTTGGAGGCAGATGAGCAGGATCGAGACCGCAGCGGGGCAGGGCATCAGCCCGCCCGTGATGCCGAAGAGCACGATCTGGCCCGTGGTCACGTCCCGTCCCGCGAAGCGCCTGCGGATGTCGTCCGCGTGCGCCCGCGCGTGCGCGTCCTCGAACTCCTCCCCGTCCTCGTGCGCGTGGTGATGGTCGTGGGCGTGGTGATGACGGTGGTGCGCCTCCTCCTCCCGCAGCCGCATCACCGTCCAGACCGCCATCGCGACCACGATGATCCCGCTGACCAGGAGGAAGTAGGGCTCGGTCGTCTCCACGTTCCAGTGGCCGCCGTAGGTGAGCGCCAGCGCGGCCAGCACCCAGATCACGAGCGAGTGCGAGACCGCCGCACAGAGGCCCAGCAGCGCCGCCTGGGCCACGGTGCCCCGGACGGCGATGATGAACGCCGCCATCATCGTCTTGGAATGGCCCGGCTCCAGGCCGTGCAGCGCCCCCAGCACGACGGCCACCGGCACGTAGAGCCAGGCGTCCCCCGCTCCCCGCTGGATCAGTTCGCTGAAATCCATGGACGTGACCCTAGCGGCTCCGCGCCTCCTGTCGATGGATTAGGGCCTTCATTTCCTGAGTCTCGCGTAGGCCTCGCCCGTCGGGGTCAGCTCGCCCTTCGCGTCGAAGAGCGCGGACGTGCCCGCGCCGGAGTCATGCCAGGCGTAGCGGTGCACCCAGGGCGTGCTCTCCATGAAGTCCGCCGTCTGCCTGATGAACGCGTTCACCTGCGCCTGCGTGTATGCGCCCGGGTTGTCCCGGGATTCCGCCGCCGTCTGGGGCGCGAACTCGGTCACCCAGATCGGCTTCCGGAAATGGCCGTGGATCTGCTGCAGGTCCCGGATGAACGCGGCGGCGTCCGCGCCCTTGTACCAGTGGACCGCGATGGCGTCGACCCTGGCCCCGCCTTTGAGGAAGGCGTTGAGCCATTCCTTCGTGACCGGATTCCCCGCGAGCGCCGGGCTCACCGCCGTGCGCCCTTTCTCCAGCACCCGCGGCCATCCCGACAGCGCGTCCTCCACCGGCATGTTGGCCTGCTTGGGGTGGTCGGGCTCGTTGTAGCCGAGCACGTATTCCTCGCGGGGCTCGGGCAGGAACTTGGATCGCGTGGAGAAAACCATCGGCACGAAGCGGGCCCTGGTCGTCAGCTCCGTCCGCGTGCCCCAGTTGTAGTACCAGCCGACGTTGAGCAGCTCGAGCTGCCTTAGGGTCTTCCCCTTACGCTCGGCTAGCCCCACCCCCTTCTTGGACTCTGTCTCGCGAGTCGCCGGACCGGACTGGGCGCCCTCCAGTCCCGTCAGTGCCATAAGCATCAGAAGCGCTGGCCTGAGCATGGTCAAAGATTGCCCCGCGCTTTGACGAAGTCCACGGAGATAAAAAACGCCTTCGATTGTAATGCTCTGACCCCCCGGAGGGCTCGGGTTTTATTTGCAATTTTCTGGCGCTCTCTAAGTTCGGCCCGAATGCCCATGCAAGACGACGGAGCCAGCACTTCGCCGCCCAGCGGAGGGGGAGCTTTTTCCGGTTCGGCCGAGGCCGAGCTGCTGGAGGTCCTCGGCCGTGCGGTCGGCGTGCCCGTGGCCGCGGAGGATGCGCGCCGCCGCTGGGAGACCGCTTCCGAGCGCGGCGAGCCCATGGAGCGCCTCGTGGCGGCGGCCCAGCCCCTCGGACTCCTCCTCGTGCCCGTGCGTCGCCGGCTGTCCGAACTCGTCTGGAGCTCGCGCGACGTCCAGCCCGCGGTCTGCCGCGATCCGCGTTCCGGCCGCTGGATCGTCGTGCGCGGCCACGGGTTCTTCCGCGCCAAGGTCGTGCGTCCCGACGAATCCGACCTCGCCGTCTCCGTCAGCCGTCGGGCCCTGGCCGCCGAACTCGGACTCCGCGGCCCCGAGGACGAGGTCGAGGCCCTGCACGTCGCCCCGGTGCTCCCCGCCCAGGGCCTGAGCGGGCGTGACGGCGCGTCCGAATCATCGCTGCTCCCCGGCTTCCTCCTGCGCCGTCCCGTCGACGGCCATGAGGCCACCCCCGCCGCGAGGTTCCTCGGGCTCCTCCGGCCCGAGCTGTCCGACGTCGGCACGCTGGTCGTCTTCAGCCTCATCACCGGGCTGCTCTACCTCGCCGTGCCCCTCGCCGTGAACGGCCTGGTGAGCAACCTCGCGTTCGGCACCCAGTCCGCACCCTTCCAGCAGGCCCTGCTCTTCATCGCCGCCGCGCTCTTCGGCTGCCTTGCGCTCTCGGCCGTCATGCGCGGCCTCCAGTACCTCGTGGCGGAGCACGTGCAGTGCCGCATCTTCGTGCGCGTCGCGGCGGACATGGCCTGGCGTCTGCCCAGGGTCCGGGCCGAGTCCCTCGATGGCGAGCATGCGCCCGAGATGGTGAACCGCTTCCTTGACGTCGTGACCGTCCAGAAGAGCACCTCGCTGCTCCTCCTGAACGGCATCAACATCGTCATCGGCGCCCTCATCGGCCTGGTGGTGCTGGCCTTCTACCATCCGTTCCTGCTGGCCTACATGGTCGTGATGCTCGTCGCCATCGCGCTGATCGTCCTCGTGCTGGGGCGCGGCGCGGTGCGCACCAGCGTGGCCGAATCCCGCGGCAAATACGCCGTGGTCAACTGGCTCGAGGACGTGGCCCGCTACCCGCGCCTGTTCAAGGGCCCGGGCGGCTACGCGCTCGCGGCGGAGAGGGCCGACCGTCTCGCCCGCTCGTACCTGGCCAACCGCTCCGCGCACTTCCGCATCCTGATGCGCCAGATCGGCGGCCTGCTCGCCCTCGAGGTCCTGGCCAGCTCGGCGCTGCTGGTCGTGGGCGGCGGGCTCGTGCTGAGCCAGCAGCTCACCCTCGGCCAGCTCGTGGCCGCGGAGCTCATCGTGAGCGCCGTCGTGGCCTCGATCGCCAAGCTCGGCAAGCAGTTCGAGGCCTGGTACGACGCCCTGGCCGCGGTGGACAAGCTCGGGCATCTCGTCGACCTGGAGACCGAACGCGTCGATGGCGACGTGCCCGCCGCGGAGCCGTCGGCGGGCGCCTCGGTCTCCGTGCGCGGCCTGCGCCACGCCTACCCCGGAGGCCGTGAGGTCATCCGCGTCGCGGAGTTCGAAGTGCCCGCGGGCGGACGCCTCGCGGTGACGGGCCCCCAGGGCAGCGGCTGCAGCACCCTGCTCGACCTCATCGCGGGCATGCGCGAGCCGACCGGCGGCGCCATCCTCGTCGACGGACTCGACCTCCGCGCCTGGAGCCTCGAGTCCCTGCGCTCCAAGGTCATGCTGCTGCGCTCGCAGGACATCTTCAACGGCACCGTCGCCGACAACGTCGGGCTCGCGCTGCCGGGGGTCGGCCTCGAGCAGGTGCAGGCGGCCCTCGCCCGCGCGGGCCTGCTCGAGGACGTCCTCGCCATGCCGCAGGGCCTGTCCACGCCCCTCGTCACCGGCGGCCGCCCCCTTTCCAGCCGGCAGCGCAACCGGCTGCTCATCGCGCGCGCCATCCTGCTGCGCCCGCGCCTGCTGCTCCTCGACGAGCTGCTCGACGGCCTCGATCCCGCGACCTCCGGCGCCGTCCTCGACATCATCCTCGACCCTTCACGCTCCTGGACCGTCGTGGCCGCAACGCGCGACCCCGCCGTGGCCGCCCGGTTCCCCGCCCGCCTGACGCTCCAGGCCAACGCCTCATGAGCCGCGACGACCCCGATCACGTCTTCCCCCTGCGCGGAAGGCTGCC
>JBJTIX010000213.1:0-4940 GCA_046095205.1 Opitutia bacterium | reverse complement strand
TGGTCTCCTTCTTCACGCCGGTGCCGGTGCCGATGGCGACGTGGAAGCCGGCGTTGAGCAGGGCGACGCGCACGGCGGTGGAGGCGGAATAGGTGAAGAGCTCGGCGGGTTTCCGGGGATCGCAGAGCGCGAAGAGGCGTTGGAACTGCGCGGGGGTCCAGCACGCGGTGTCGGTCTTGTGCGAGAAGAAGTCGAAGAAGATGAGGTCCGGCTTCGCGGAGGCCCCTGCGGCGGTCTCCCAGAAATCCCCGACATGCAGCTCCCAGCTGAGGCCTTCGAACTGACGCGACTGCCAGGTCTGTCGTGCCAGGATGGCGTCGGGACCTGAATGGCGCAGGTAATCGAAGTGGTTCTTGTGCGTGAGCGCGAGTTTCAGGGAATCAAGGTCGTTCTCGAAGCTGATGACGCGCATGCGGCGCACGGGGCCCCTGGCGGCCTCGGCCTCGTAGCACTGGACGGCCGCCATGGCGTTGGCCGCGGCGCCGAGTCCGATGTCCCAGATGACCAGGGGCTCGACTTCGTCCGGACCTTTGCCGGCGGGCAGGGCGAGTCGTCCGGCGAGGTCGGACTGGTCGACGTATAGCGCCTTGGCCTCGGTCATCGGCGGGGTGTGCGAATGCATGATCTCGCCGGACGAGATCTGTCGGATGCTCGCGAACCCCTCGTCGGCGATGTGCACCTCGTAGTCGCCGAGCTTGCGCGGACGTCGCTCCTTGCCGATCTTCGGCGGCACGGAGGGGTTGTCCAGGTCCTCCTCCTGGAGGAAGGCGCGCTTCTCGTGATAGAGCGCGAGGAAGCGGTCCTCGAGGATGCTCTGCCGGATCTCGCGCATGAGCTGGTGGTAGAACCAGATGTTGTGCCGGCCGATCAGGGTCCAGCCCAGCGGCTCCTGGGTCTTGGTCAGGTGATGAAGGTAGCCCCGCGTATATTTGGCGCACACGGGGCAGCCGCACGCCGGATCCAGCCTCGCCTCCGACATCTTGTAGACGGACCGGCGCAGCTGGAGGATGCCGCGGGAGGTGAAGGCGGTGCCGAACTGCGCCACTTTGTTCGGGATGATGCAGTCGAACATGTCGACGCCGCGATGCACGGCCTCGAGCAGGTCGAGCGGGGTGCCGACGCCCATCAGGTAGCGCGGGCGGTCGGCCGGGAGCATGGCCGCGGCGATCTCGCAGGTGTCCTCGCGGTCGCTCTTGCCCTCGCCCACGGCCAGGCCGCCGATGGCGAAGCCGTCGAACGGCAGCTGGGTGAGTCCGTCGGCGCTCTGCTTGCGGAGGTCGGGATACAGCGCGCCCTGCACAATCGCGAACATGGCCTGCGGGGATTCGCCGCGCGCCTTCAGGCTCCGGATCGCCCACCGGTGGGTGATGTCGAGCGCGGCCTTGGCGGCGGCCCTGTCCGCGGTCGAGGGGATGCACTGGTCCAGCACCATCATGATGTCGCTGCCGATGGCGACCTGGGTGGCGATGCTGGTCTCAGGGCTGAGCAGGTGGGTCTTGCCGTCGACGTAGCTGCGGAACTCGGCTCCCTCCTCCTTCATGTTGCGCGCGTGCGGCAGGGAGAAGATCTGGAAGCCGCCGGAGTCGGTCAGGAAGGACTTCTCCCAGCCGGTGAAGCGATGGATGCCGCCGAACTTGCGGAACACTTCCGGACCCGGCCTCAGGAGCAGGTGGTAGGTGTTGGCCAGCAGGATCTGCGAGCCCGACTCCAGCAGCGACTCGAAGGTCTGCGCCTTGACGGTGGCCTGGGTGCCCACGGGCATGAAGAGCGGGGTCTTCACCTCGTTGTGCAGGGTGCGGAAGGTCGCCGCCCGCGCCCGCGAGCCGGACGCGGCCTTCTCGAGTCTGAACTGGAGGCGGGACATGCCACGCCCTTGCTGTGCGACTCTCCTGAGGAGGGCAAACGGATTAGGCGTCAGGAGCCCCGCAGGCGCCGAAGGCCTCTCAGGAGGAAAGCCTTTCCGCGACGCCATGCCCTCAGGCCCCTCGGATGCCAGGTGAACCCGAAGGTGAGCCCGAGCAGCATCAGCGGGACGCCGGGGATCACCGGCAGCAACGCACCCGCGATGCCGGCCAGGATGAGTCCCGTGCCGGCGATGACCCGGAAGATGTTCCAGGCGCTGGGCATGGGTTCATTATGTACATATCCGGCGTCCTGGCAAACGGCCCGCGGGTATCTCTTGCCGAGACGCCGGGCTTGGCCCATTCCATTCATCCCACCCCATGCGACACTTCCTGCTGCTTTTCCTCGCCGCCGCCCTGGTTTCCGCGCCCATCCCCGAAGCATCCATCGCCAAGAAGGGCGAACTGCTCTTCGCCGACGACTTCTCGGGCGCCCAGCCGGACGCCCGCTGGGTCAAGGTGGTCCAGACGTTCTCCGTGGAGGGAGGCGTCCTCAAGGGCGTGCAGACCCGCGTGAAGGATGAGCCGACCAAGGACGGCAAGGGCGTGATCAAGGCGCACGCCGCGGTGCACGGCCTCAACGTGCCGACCAAGGACAGCGTGGTGGAGGTCAGGGTCCGCCTCGACGGCGCCACCATGATGGACGTGGAGCTCGACGACCGTGAATACAAGGGCGCCCACTACGGCCATCTTTGCCGGGCCCAGCTCCGGTTGGACCCGAAGACCGGCAAGGGCTCGGTCGTCATCATCGACGAGAAGGAGGGCGGCATGCGCAATGACATCCGCGCAATGAAGGACGACCCCTCGAAGAAGGCCGAGATGACCAAGCTTCTGGTGGGCAGGTCCGCCAGCTTCCCCGCCGAAGTGGTCCGTGGCAAGTGGCACACGTTGGTGGTCGAGATCGTCGGCGACCAGATCCGCGTCGTGCTCGACGGCAAGCCCGCCGGCTACCTGAAGTCCCCCGGAATCGCCCATGCCACCAAGAGCCGCTTCGAGTTCGGAGTCGCAGGGCAGGGTGGCGAGTTCGACGACCTGAAGGTCTACGCCGCCTCACCGGCGAATTGAGGCGCAGCGCGGCGAAGCCGCGAGGGGGCGCGTGTCCCTTTGCCAACGTCACCCTGTGGCGCTTCACAACGCCCCTTGTCAACGTGTCAACTTGCCAGCTAGCCAGCTAGTGTTGTACGCCCCTGGGCCTAACCCTAGCCCTGCGGCCTCCGGTAGGGACTGCGTACCGACCTAGCCGCCTCTGGTTGGGCCGCCGCAGGGCGGCCTCAGGTAGGGGCGTGGCTTCGCCGCCTCCCCTTGCCATTCGCTCCGACTCAGGTAGCATGAACTAAGATGAATCGGGAAGACTTGGAGCGCATGATGCAGCGGGCGGCCAAGCTCGCCCACCAGGGCGAGCTGGAGAAGTCGGAGGCGACCTACCAGATGGCGCTGCTCCAGGCGGAGGTGAGCTCCGTCGCCGAGGTAGATTTCGTGCTGGGCGAGTATGCCGAGTTCCTCGGCTTCACCGAACGTCACGCCAAGGCCATCGAGTTCAGCCGTCTGCGGTCCAATCTGCGCGGGCAGCATGCGCCCGAGGCCAGCGAGGTGTTCGTGACCGGCCTGATCGACCTCGCCACGGCCTGCCGGCGCGGGGATGAGAATGCTGAGGCCGAGAAGGCGCTGCTCCGCGCCATCTCGATCATGGAGGAGGACGAGCCGTCCTTCCGTCGCACGCTCAGCAACGCACTGCTCTGTCTTTCCTACCATCAGCGCGAGTCCAAGCAGCATGAGGAGTGCCTCGAATCCTGCGAACGCGCGCTCAAGTTGCGGATCGACGACGACGAGCCCTGTCCGCCGATCGAACTCGCCCGCTGCCAGATGGCGGTGGCGCGCGCGGCGATCCAGCCCGGCCATCTCGCCCGCTGCCGCGAAATGCTCGAGTGCGCGCTTCCCGTGCTCGAGAGCATCGGCGAGCCCGAGGACGAGCCGTCCGTGCTCAGCGGGATGGAGAACATGGCCGACCTGCTCGAACTCGAGGGTCGCATCGACGAGGCCAAGTCCTGGGCCGAACGCGGCATCGCCCGCGCCCTGTCCAAACCCGATGCCGCCAAGTTCGGCCTCCTGACGCGCCTCCGACGCCAGGTCGGCAACTATTGCGAATCCCAGGGGGATTACGCCGAGGGCGACGAACAGCGCCGCATCTCCCACGAGGAGCACGTGAGCCATTTCGGCAAGGACCACCTTGAGACCGTCGGCGCCCTTCAGATCTGCGCCAATTACCTCGTCGCCCGGCTCAGGTATCGGGAGGCGGAGCCGTTGCTGCGCAGCGTGCTCGAAGATTCGCTGCGTCTGATGAAGCCCGACGACGCCGAACTCAGCCGGCCCTTCAACAACATGGCCTTCTGCCTGCTGCACCTCGACCGTCTCGAGGAGGCCGCGGAGATGCTCAATCAGTCGGGCCTGCGACTCGCCGGCACCGACGACGCGGTGAAGCTCGCCTTCCACGACAAGAACCTGGGCATCCTGCGCAAGAAGCAGGGCAGGATGGAGGAGGCCGAAGTCCATTTCCGCAAGGCGCTCGCCACGTTCAAGTCAAAGGGCCCGCGCATGATGTCCTTCGTCAAGGAGATCGAGGGATGGATGGAGTGAGGCGAAACGCCGAACACCGGCGTTTCGCAGCGGGCAAGTGGGATGCGGTTTAGGGCTAGGGCCGAAGAATTAGTTGACCCGTTGATCAGTTGGCACGTTGGCCGGATGAGAGACATTTTAGGGCCAGGGCTGGGGCTGGTGAACACCCTGCATCCCATGGAAGGGACGACGACCCTCGTCGTCCGCCCCCGCCATCTTCTCTTGTCAACCTGTCAACTTGCCAGCCTGCCAGCTAACGCCTGCTTCTTCTGTTCAACCGAGCCTCTGCTCCTCCTCGCCTCTAACTCTTGCCAACTCATCAACTGTTCAACGGGTCAACTGTTGCTCCGGCCAACCGTTCAACCTTTCAACCAGCCCTAGCCCTAGCCCTAGCCCTAGCCCTAAACCGCATCCCACTTGCCCGCT
>JBJTIX010000212.1:0-5321 GCA_046095205.1 Opitutia bacterium | reverse complement strand
GCCGACGTCCGCGCCCAGGCCGTGCGCGCCCTCGCGGAGTCGCCGCTCGCCGGCGATTCGCTGCCCTTCGCCAAGCTCATCCTCGACCCCTCTCCGCGCGTCCGCGCCTTCGCCGCCATCGCCGCCGCCCGCATGGGCGCGAAGGGCGCGCTGCCCCACGCCCTCGTCCTCCTGCGCGAGAACGCCGACCGCGACCCTGTGCTCCGTCATGCCGGCGTCTACGCGATCCAGCACCTCGCCACGACCGCGGCCGATTTCGACGCCATCGCCGCGGACGCCTCGGACTCGGTGCGTCTCGCCGCCTGCGTCGTCCTGCGCCGTCGTCAGGATCCCTCCGTCGCGCGCTTCCTCCGCGACCGCTCCGACCTGGTCGCTGACGAGGCCGTGCGGGCGATCCATGACCTCGCCTTCGAGTCCGCCCGCCCGCAGGTGGCCGCCCTCATCGACGACCTCGGCCGTCGTCCGTGGACGACCTTCATGCTGCGCCGTCTGACGCACAGCGCCTTCCGACTCGGCGGCGCGGAGAACGCCGCCCGCGTCGTCAAGGTCGCCACCGACGGCTCGCTGCCTTCCGAAGCCCGGGCCGAGGCGCTGCGCCTGCTCGGTCTCTGGACCAACCCTCATCCGGTCGACCAGTCCACCGGCCATTGGCGCCCGCTGCCCGCGCGCGACGCCGCGGAGCTCCGCCCCAGTCTTTCGGCCGCGCTGCCCGTGCTGCTCAGGGGGGATTCCGAAACCCTGCGCGTGACCCTCGACCTCGTGGAGCGTCACTCCCTCGACGTCGCCTCGCTCCCGACCGACGTTCTCTCGACCCTCGTCGGCAACACGAAGCTCAGCGGCGCGGCCCGCGCCAAGGCCCTCGAGCTCTGGCTCAAGCGCAAGCCCGCCGACCTCGTGCAGGTGGCCGAACGCTTCGCCAAGGACCCGCAGGACGCGGTCGCGATGGTGGCGATTGGCGAGCTCGCGCACATCAGCCCGGCCGAAGGGCTCTCCCGCCTCTCCGAGGCCGTGAAGGCCGGTTCCGCCGCCCGCAAGCAGGGCGCCTGGAAGTCGCTCGCCACCCTTAAGGCCGACGGCGTCGCCGCCCTGTTCGTCTCGCAACTTGATGCGCTGGCCAAGGCGAAGGGCGTCTCGCCCGCGGCCATCGAACTCACCGAGGCGGCCGCCCTGCGCGGGGAGCCAGAAGTGAAGCGCGCCCTGGAGGCCTTCCGCTCCTCCCTGACCTCCTCGTCCGATTCCTTGGCGGCCTGGATGCCAGCCCTGGAGGGTGGCGATCCCGTCCGCGGGGCGTCGCTGTTCCAGGCCCATCCGGCCGGCCAGTGCCTGCGTTGTCACCGGGCCTCCTCCGACGCCCATGCCGCCGGCGGCGAGGCCGGACCGAACCTCGCCGGCGTCGCGAAGCGCGGCGACCGACGCCATCTGCTCGAGTCCGTCGTCATGCCCTCGGCCAAGGTCGCGGCCGGCTTCGGCGCCGTCACCGTCGACCTTGTCAACGAACGCCAGCTGGCCGGACTGCTCCTCAAGGAGTCCGCCGACAGCGTTGACGTCGACGTCGCCGGCGCCCGCTGGCGCGTCGCGCGCAAGGACATCAAGACAATGACTCCTCCCGCTTCCGGCATGCCTGCGATGGACAAGCTGCTCACCCTCGCCGAAGTCCGCGACATCGTCGCCTGGCTCGGCACCCTCGACAAGGCGGCCAAGGCCGGCAAGCCCGTCGAGCCGAAGCCTCTCGACATTTCGACCGTCAAGGCGGCGGCGGTGAACGCCGCCCCCGGCGTCGACCCGGCCGTCATGGCGCTGGGCAAGCAGCAGTTCGCCACCTGCATGGCCTGCCACGGCCCGAACGCTGAGGGCACGCCCATCGCGCCGCCCCTGGCCAAGTCCGACTGGGTGAACGGCCCCGTCGAGAACCTCATCCGCATCCAGCTGCGCGGCCTGAACGGTCCGCTCAAGGTCTCCGGCAAGGACTACGTCCTGCCCGTGCCGATGCCGCCGCAGGCGCATCAGACCGACGAGCAGATCGCGGCCGTGCTCACCTATGTCCGCAACAGCTTCGGCAACTCCGCTCCGGCCGTGAAGCCCGAGCAGGTGAAGTCGCTGCGCGGAGAGGCGGGCAAGCCCATGCTCACCCAGGCCGACCTCGTCCCGCCCGGCCGCTGAGCTGGCGGTTCCTCAGCGCAGCGGCATGCGCTGCGCCCTTTCGCCGCTCAAGCCGCCCTCCATCAGCACCGACACCTCCGTGGCGTCGCCCCGATCCACGATGATCGCGGCGAAGGGGCGCGAACGGTAGGACGTCTTCTCGCCGATGATTTTGCGGTAGCGCAGCGAGATGGACCGCCCGAAGCGGGCGGCGCCGGTGAATTCGACCTTCACCTCGCGGTCCGTTTCCGGCTCGGCGACGACCACCACCGCCTCCTTGGTGAAGTCGGGCAGGCGGGGCGGAGGTCCCATCACGCGGGCGGGGCTGAGCAGACGGTCGAACTCCTGCCTGGTCTTGATCACGTGCACCCGCTGCCAGCTGTCCTTGCCCGTGTAGAAATGCTGCTCCAGCCGGACCAGCGGCATCGGTTCCATGAGCGACGCGTCGGCCTTGCGGAGTCCCACCAGTCCCGCGCGGCCGTCGGGCAGCACGCCGATTTCGGCCAGCAGCTGCCCCTGGTCGCGGAGCTTCTCCCATTCCCGGCCGGTGCCCTCCTTGATGTAAAAGGCCTCGATGCCGAAGCGGATGAGCCCGAACTGCCGGCTGCCGGCATGTCCGCGCAGGTAGGAGCCGGATGCCGGGCGCTTGAGGGTGGGCTTGCCGGCGCTGGCGACGCCCTTCGCGTCGACGATGAGCGGGAGGTAGATCTCCGTGTCCTCCGGCAGGTTCCAATAGGGCTCGCGCATGCTGCCCCGGTCCCCTTCGCCGTGAAGATCCTTCCACTCCCGGTTCAGCCCGCCGATGTCATCGGAGGACGGATTGGAGAACTCGTAGCCCAGGATGACGTATTCCCCCCGCATCAGGTCGCGCGGGTCAAGCGCCCGGCAGCGGAGCAGGAAGCGCTGGCCGGTTTCGGCCGGGCGGCCGTGGTGCCAGGCCATCCAGAGCAGCCCGCCGGCCTGCAGCACCGCGCAGACGAGCGCGATCTGCTTCGTGCGGGAAGTGACGGCGGAGAAGGCGGCCTCCAGCCAGGCGGGGTTCCATGCCGTCTCAGCGACGGCGACCGAGTCCTCCTTCTGCGAGCGCCAGAAGCGCGCGAGCGCGAACAGGATCACGCCGATGACGGCAAAGAAGCCCGCCGTGCCGAGCATCCCGAAGTCCTCCGCAATGTCGACGTAGCGGGCCGTCAGCCAGGCGAGGAACACCAGCGAACCGTAGACGTAAGGCCGCAGCCGCCCTTCGGCGAGGCCGGTGCGGATCAGCCAGACCGCGGTCGCGAGCGTCAGCAGGTTGGCCGTCGCCTTGATCAGCACGACGATGAGATCCGACCCGAGCCCGAGTTCACGACCCAGCCCGAGGGCGAGCGTGCCCAGTGCGATGGCCGCCGGCCAGGTGCGGGAGGCATCTCCGTCCTTGATTCCCGAGCGCAGCGCCCAGCCGATGGCGAGCAGCGCCAGGATGAGGAGGATGGGGTCGCCCAGGATCCCCAGCGACCAGATTCCCGGCCCCGGCCTGCTCAGCATGCCCAGGTAGAGCGTGATGACCGTGACGCCGAGCGCTCCGATGAAGCGGAAGCCGCGGGCGTTGGGGCTGCCCGCCGGGTGCAGGGCGGCCAGCGCCAGCGGCAGGGCAAAGACGGAGAGAGACGCCCCACGTCCGATGTAGGTGAGCCAGCTGGCCGCCAGCGCCCAGGCGATCCCGCCCGCGATGACCGGCGAGCGGCTGCGGTAGGCCGCCGCCGCGGAGGGCAGCAGCAGGAGCAGGAAGGCGATTCGGAGCCAGGCCAGCTGCGGTCGGGAGGCGCCGCCGAAGTCGCCGACCTCCAGGATCAGCCAGATTGACGCGAGGGTCAGCGTGGCCAGGTGGAGCAGGGCCGACTCCAGCGCGAGGGCGAAGGGGAGCGTGCCGAGGCACCAGGCGAGCACCGCGTCCGGGCTGTGCGCGTCCATGTGGTACGTCTGGCCGACCAGCGCGATGCCGGCGCCGAACATCAGGCAGCCGGCCAGGTGGCCGAGCACCGATCCTGTGCGGCGGGCGTTGAACGTGTACCAGAGCCCGATGCCTTGGAGCAGCGCGACGCCGGCCACCACCGTCGCCAGACGTTCGCCGCGCGAGAGGTCGGACCAGTTGTGACCCACCACCAGCATCACCGCTGCGCCGAACAGCAGCACCCCGAACGTCCGGAGCACGAAGGCCATCCGTCCTGAGGCCGCCTCCTCGGCGGGGTAGCGGTCGAGGATGCGGGAGCGCTGGTCGGCGGAGATCAGGCCGTCGCCGGTCCATGACGATGACTCCTTGGCCAGCCATTCGCGGAAACCTTTGGGCAGGGGCATGGCAGCAGGATGGGACGGCCCCGGTCCCGGCGCAAGGGGCATGAGGCCGCGTCAAAAAGAAAGCCCCGGCGCGTGCCGGGGCTTCCGAGGGGCCGTTGCGACCGCTCAGGCGATCGTCACTTCCTTGGTCAGGTAGACGTCCTGGATCGTGTGGAGCAGCTTGGCGCCTTCCGCGATCGGACGCTGGAACGCCTTGCGGCCCGAGATCAGGCCCTGGCCGCCCGCGCGCTTGTTGATGACGGCCGTCTTGACCGCCTCGGCGAAGTCGTTGGAGCCCGAGGGTCCGCCCGAGTTGATGAGGCCGATGCGGCCCATGTAGCAGTTGGCCACCTGGTATCGCGTCAGGTCGATCGGGTGGTCGGAGGCGAGGTCGCTGTACATGCGCTTGTCGATCTTGCCGTAGGAGGATTCCGTCTGCTGGATCGCGAGGTAGCCGCCGTTGTTCTCCGGGAGCTTCTGCTTGATGATGTCGGCCTGGATCGTGACCCCGAGGTGGTTGGCCTGGCCCGTGAGGTCGGCGGACACGTGGTAGTCCTTGTCCTTCTTGAAGGCGCTGTTGCGCGTGTAGCACCAGAGCACCGTGGCCATGCCCAGCTCGTGGGCCATCGCGAAGGCCTGGGAGACCTCGATGATCTGGCGGTTGGACTCGGCCGAGCCGAAGTAGATCGTGGCGCCGACCGCGGCGCAGCCCATGTCGGCGCACTGCTTGAGCGTGCCGTACATCACCTGGTCGCCCACGTTGGGGTAGGTGAGAAGCTGGTTGTGGTTGATCTTCACCATGAACGGGATCTTGTGCGCGTAGCGCCGGGAGACGCTGCCGAGCACGCCGTAGGTGGAGCAGACCGCGT
>JBJTIX010000211.1:0-8973 GCA_046095205.1 Opitutia bacterium | reverse complement strand
CGTCCTGACCGCGAGGTGATCGACATCGACGGCGACGGCTCGTTCCTGATGAACATCCAGGAGCTGGCGTGCATGAAGATCGAGAAGATCAACGCCAAGGTGCTCCTCCTCAACAACCAGCACCTCGGCATGGTCGTGCAGTGGGAGGACCGCTTCTACGCGGGCGTCCGCGGCCACACCATCCTCGGCGACGCGAACAACATCGGCAGCCCCGACAATCCTTCCGGTCTCTATCCCGACTTCGTCAAGATCGCCCAGGGCTTCGGCATCAAGGCGCGACAGGTCATGCGCCGTGAGGACCTCCGCGAGGCCATCCGCGAGATGCTCGCCCATGACGGTCCCTACCTCCTAGACGTCGTCGTGCCCTACACCGAGCACGTCCTCCCCTTCATCCCGCAGAAGAAGTCGGCGATGGAGATCCTGACGGATTGAGCGCGCTTGGCGCACTGGGTGCGCCCAGCGCGCAGGGGGCAAGTGGGCACGGTGACACGTGGGCAAGGGAGCACACGGTCGAGCGTGGGCGCTCGACCCTACCTCGCCGTGGACGCCTGCCGCATCGGGTAGGGTCGAGGACCCTTCCTCGACCGCGGACGACCAAGGGTGGTCGTCCCTACCAACGAAGGCGGACCCCCTCGCAACCGTGCCCCCGTGTCACCGTGTCCCCGTGCACCCTCGTCGCGGCCTTGCCGCGACGCTCAGTGCCCCGCCAGCCAGCGTTCGGCCTCGATGGCCGCGCGGCAGCCCATGCCCGCCGCGGTGATGGCCTGGCGGTAGACGTGGTCCGAGCAGTCGCCCGCGACGAACACGCCGGGGACGCGCGTCGAGACGGTGTTGGAGCCCGCGACGAAGTAGCCGTTCTCGTCGACCTCGAGGGCCGGCGTGAAGGGTCCGCTGTTGGGCACGTGACCGATGGCCACGAAGACGCACTTCACCGCGAGGTCGCGGGCGGCGCCGGACCTGTCCACCACGCGCAGCGTGTGGACCTTGGCGTCGCCGAGGATCTCCTTCGGCGTGACGTTGAGCACCAGCTCGATCTTCGGGTGCGCCTTGACGCGCTGGACCATGATGTCCGAGGCGCGGAAGGTGTCGCGGCGGTGCACCAGCAGGACCTTCGAGGCGAAGCGCGTGAGGAAGAGGGCCTCCTCGCAGGCGGAATCGCCGCCGCCGACGACCGCCACGGGCACGTCGCGGTAGAACGCGCCGTCGCAGGTCGCGCAGGTGGTCACGCCGTTGCCGCCGTAATATTCCTTTTCGCCGGGGATGCCGAGCAGGCGCGGCGAGGCGCCGGTGGCGATGATCACGGCCTTGGCCTCGTAGGTGGCCTCGCCGCCGACGAGCTTCTTCACCGGACCGGAGAAGTCGACCGAGGTGATGCGGTCCCAGGCGAACTTCGCGCCGAAGCGCTCGGCCTGGCCCTTCATGCTGCCGATGAGCTCGTTGCCGTCCACGCCGTGGGTGAAGCCGGGGAAGTTCTCGACCTCGGAGGTCGTCGTGAGCTGGCCTCCGGGCTGGCCGCCCTCGAGGACCAGCGGCGTCAGTCCCGCCCGGGCGGCGTAGATGGCGGCGGTGAGGCCGGCGCAGCCGGTGCCGAGGATGAGGACGTTCTCTGCCATGGGGATGCGCCCCATCTTGCCCTCCGTATGCCCACGGCAAGGCGGAAAAACCCGCTGGGAACAACATCAGACAAGGCTTGCCCCGGGGGGGCCGTTCGGGGTTTGCTGACCTCTCGCGTCCGGAACCATGTTCCTCAGCATCCTCAAGCTGTTCGCCGGCAGCCATAACCGGAAGTTCCTTCGGGAATGCGCCCCGGTCGTGCGCCGTATCAACGCCCTTGAGGTCGAATACCAGCGGCTTTCCGACGACGCCCTCCGGGCCAAGACGGCCGAATTCCGGGCCCGTCACGCCAAGGGAGAGTCCCTCGACTCCCTCCTCCCCGAGGCCTTCGCCACCGTGAAGAACGCCGCCCGCCGCCTCTGCGGGTCCTCCAAGGTGGTCTGCGAGCACGAGCAGGCCTGGGAGATGGTCCACTTCGACGTCCAGCTGATCGGCGGCATCGCCCTCCACCAGGGCAAGATCGCCGAGATGGCCACCGGGGAGGGCAAGACCCTCGTCGCCACCCTGCCCCTCTACCTGAACGCCATCTCCGGCCGCAACTGCCAGCTCGTCACGGTCAACGACTACCTGGCCCGCCGCGACTCCCAGTGGATGGGGCACCTGCTCGAATGGCTCGGCCTGACCGTGGGCTGCATCCAGAACCAGATGGCCAGCGACGAGCGCAAGGCCGCCTACGCCTGCGACATCACCTACGGCACCGCCTCGGAGTTCGGCTTCGACTACCTGCGCGACAACGGCATGGCCGGCACGGCCGAGGAGCAGGTCCAGCGCGACCACCACTTCTGCATCGTCGACGAGATCGACTCCGTCCTCGTCGACGAGGCCCGCACGCCCCTGATCATCTCCGGACCGGTCGCGGAGGAGCGCGAACCGCCCTACCCGCGCCTCCGTGACGAGGTCGCCCGGCTGGTCGACCTGCAGGAGAAGCTCGTGGACCGGCTGCTCTCCGAGCTGCGCACCGAGCTGGGCAAGCTGGCCGAGGGCGCCGAGCCCTCCCAGGACGCGCTCGACAAGCTCTGGCTCGCCTCGCACGGCATCCCGCGCCACCCCGGCCTCCTCCGGCTCAAGGAGAACGGCCGCCTGGTGAAGCTCCTCGAGCGCCACGAGGGCGTCCTCGCCTCGGAGATCGAGAAGGACCGCCGCTTCCACCTCAAGGAGCGCCTCTACTTCGCCATCAACGAGCGCAACCACGAGGCCGACCTGACCCAGATGGGCCGCGACGCCCTCCGCCCCGGCAACCTGGACGCCTTCGTGCTGCCCGACCTGCCGACGCGCTTCGTCGAGCTCGACCGCGACGCCTCGCTCACCGCCGAACGGCGCGCCGAGCTCCGCGCGGAATCCGAGGCCACCTACGTCCGCGTCTCGGAGGAGATCCACGCCATCGGCCAGCTGCTCAAGGCCTACACGCTCTACGAGGCCGACAAGCAGTACGTGGTCCAGGACGGCAAGGTGAAGATCGTCGACGAGAACACCGGCCGCATCATGGAGGGCCGGCGCTGGTCCGACGGCCTGCACCAGGCGGTCGAGGCCAAGGAAGGCGTGCCGCTCGAGCCCGAGACCAAGACCTACGCCACGGTCACGATCCAGAACTACTTCCGCATGTACCGGAAGCTCGCGGGCATGACCGGCACGGCCGAGACCGAGGCCTCCGAGTTCCACGACATCTACCGCCTGCCCGTCGTCACCATCCCGACCCACCGGCCCTGCATCCGCGTCGACGAGAACGACATCGTGTTCAAGACGCGGCGCGAAAAGTTCGACTACGCGGTCAAGGAGATCGTCGAGGCCAACCGCCGCGGGCAGCCCGTCCTCGTCGGCACGGCCTCGGTCGAGGCCTCCGAGGCGCTCAGCCGCCTCCTGACCAAGAACCGCGTCGCCCACAACGTCCTCAACGCCAAGCAGCACCAGCGCGAGGCCGAGATCGTCTCCCTCGCCGGACAGCGCGGGGCCGTGACGATCGCCACCAACATGGCCGGCCGCGGCACGGACATCCGCCTGGGCGAGGGCGTTCGCGAGCTCGGCGGCCTCTACGTGCTCGGCACGGAGCGTCACGAGTCCCGCCGCGTCGACCGCCAGCTGCGCGGCCGATGCTCGCGTCAGGGCGACCCCGGCCGATCGCGCTTCCTGGTCTCGCTGGAGGACGACCTGATGCGCCTGTTCTCCAACGCGGGCATCATCTCCTCGATGCTGGAGAAGTCCTTCAAGGAGGGCGAGCCGCTCGAGCACCCGCTGCTCAACCGCTCCATCGGGACGGCCCAGAAGCGCGTCGAGGGGCAGAACTACTCCATCCGCAAGCGCCTGCTCCAGTACGACGACGTGCTGAACCAGCAGCGCCAGATCGTCTACGCCGTCCGCAACCGCGCGCTCCACTCGGAGGCGCCCCGCGACGTCCTCCTGGAGCTCGTCGCCGAGGAGGTCGAGGAACGGCTCGGACCGGCCTTCCCCGAGGGCGGCGACCGGGACCCCCGCGAGGCCACGGCCTTCTGCGACTGGTTCCTGACCTGCTTCCACCTGCGCCTCGACCCCGAGGACCTGCTCTGCCGCACGCTGGAGCAGTCCCGCGAGCTCGCGGTCGGACGCGTCCGTCAGTTCCAGGCCGGCCGCGAGTCGCACGAGCCGGCCGAGATGCTGCGCTACCTTGAGCGGCACGTGGTCCTCCGCGCGGTGGACCGCAACTGGCAGAACCACCTCACGGAGATGGAGGACCTGCGCCGCGGGGTGAGCCTCCGCAGCTACGCCCAGAAGGACCCGCTCAACGAGTACAAGTCGGAGGCCTTCCGCGCCTTCGAGCGCCTGATGCGCCAGCTGCGCAACGACGTCTGCACGGGGCTCTTCCGCATCGCCACCTCGATGGACGCCCTCGAGGTGCTCATGCGCCGCGCCCAGGGCCATGCGGTCGCCTCAGGACCCGCCGCCGAACCCTCGCCCGCCGCGCCGGCCGCGCCGGAGCCCAAAGCCGAACCTTTCCGCCGGGTCTTCCCGAAGATCGGACGCAACGCGGTCGTGCGGATCCGCAAGGGTCCCGAGACGCTGGAGATGAAATGGAAGAAGGCCGAGGCCCTGGTCCGCGACGAGGGCTGGGAGCTGCTCGAGACGGTCTCGGAATGACGGAGTTCCTGACCAGCGCGCGCCGCGCCTGGCTCGGCAACGCCGCGACGGCGGTCCTGCTCTTCCTCTCCTTCCCTCCGCTGGGACACCCGTTCCTCGGCTTCATCGCGCTGGTGCCGGCCGCGCTCGCCGCGGCCTCGCGGCCGGAATGGAAGGACTGGCGGCGCTCCGCGTTCCGCTGCTCGTGGCTCCTGTGGATCGCGCTGCTGGTCTGGCTCCGGCACGTGCACCCTCCCCTCGGTCCGCTCGGCCTGCTGCTGCTCACCGCCTGGTGCGCGCTCTTCCCCTGGGCCTGGCTGATGCTGCTCCGCTGGATCCTGCCGGCCTGCGGCGGCGCGGGCATCCCCGCCCGCCTGCTCGCCATGCTCGGACTCGCCGGCGGCTGGGCGCTGCTCGAATGGACGCGCACGGTCGCGCTCACGGGCTTCGGCTGGCTGCCGCTCGCGGCCTCCCAGACGGGCAACCCGGTCATGCTCTCGCTGTGCGCCTGGGCCGGACCGACGGGCCTCTCCGCCGCGCTGGTGCTGCTCAACCTCGGCCTGGCGCGCTGGGCCCTGCGCCTCGCCGCCCTGCGCTCGGAGGCGCCGGCCCCGGCGGGCCCCCTCGGCTGGCTGTCACGTCTCACCCCTGAACTCTACCTCGGACTGCTCCCGGTCGGGCTCGCCTTCCTCGCCTTCATCACGACCGGGGCGCGCCTGACGCTCAACGCGTCCGACGAGATCCGGATCGGAGCGGTGCAGACGGACTTCAATCCGTACCTGAAGTGGGACTCCGCCCGACTGGGCGAGAACGTCGACCTGGTGCGCAAGCTTACGCTCCAAGCCGCCGGGCCGGGCGAAGCCGACGTGGTGCTCTGGCCGGAGGCGGCGCTCCCGCTCTCGCTCGAGGACCCCGCGTTCCGGCGGCTGCTCCAGGAGACCGCCGCGGCGGCCCGCACGACGCTGGTGGCGGGCGTGGTCGAACGCCGCGGGGCCGGCTACGCGAACTCCGTGACCGCGGCCACCGCCGACGGCATCTCGCCGACCTACGCGAAGCAGCACCTCGTGCCCTTCGGCGAATACGTCCCATTCGCCGACTTCCTGCCGCTGCGGAAGGTGGTGCCTATCGCCGAGGACTGCGTGCGCGGCGAAGGGCCCACGCTGCTGCCGGCGACCTCCGCCAAGGGACGCACCTTCACGGTCGGCCCGCTGGTCTGCTACGAGGACGTGTTCCCCTCCCTCGCCCGCGACCACGCCCTCGCCGGGGCCGAAGTGCTGGCGGTGGTGACCAACGACGCCTGGTACGGCCGCGAGGCCGGTGCCCACCAGCACGCGGCGCACTCGGTGCTGGTCGCCGCGGCGACCGGGCTGCCGGTCATCCGCTGCGGCAACGCCGGCTGGAGCGGGACGATCGACCAGCAGGGCCGCGCCAACGCCTTCCGCAGCAAGGAGGACGGAAGCATCTACTTCCGGGGCGGCGTCGGCACGCTGCCGGTGAGGCTGCCCGTGCGTCAGGAAGCCACCTTCTGGGTGAAGCATGGCGACTGGGTCCCCGGCCTGGGAGGGCTCTTCCTGGCCGGCGCCTACGTGTGGCGCCGCCGCCGGGACCGGGCCGCCTGAAGGAAAAGCAAAGGTCGGAGTCGACCTCCGCCCGCTTCCGGTCAACATTCGGACCACAAGGTCATGCGCGCCCTGACGTCCATCCTCCTGACGCTCGCCGCGCCCCTGCTGCTCTCGCAGCAGGTCAAGAAGCCCAGGTCCGAATGGCCGGAGAACGGCCTCGCCACCTTCCAGCTCCGCGTGCGCGCGATCCCGACCGTGCGGCTCAAGGTGAACGGCACCGAGCTGCTCTTCGGCGTCGACACCGGATGCCAGGGCGTGGGCGTGCTGACGCCCGCCGGCGCCGCGCTCGCCAAGGTCGCGCCGGCCTTCAGCCTGCCGACGATGGGCAACTCCGGCCGCAGCGAATCCACCTACGGGCTGGTGGAGACCCTCGAGGGGGCCGGCGTGACCTGGCGCGACTTCCACATGACCATCATGCCGCTCGACGGCATGAACATCCACGGACTGATGGGCGCGGACCTGCTCTTCGAGCGGCCGTTCTACATGGACCTCACCAACAAGGTCATGACCCTCGGCAAGGTGCCCGACACGTCGTCCGCCCACGAGGTGGCCTGCTACAGCCGCGGCGGGCACTGCGGGGTCAACATCACCGTGGACGGCGCGAAGATCCCGATGATCATCGATTCCGGCGCCTCCAAGTCCTACCTCTGCTCGCTGCGCTTCAAGGGCAAGACGACCTTCCTCGGGCACCTGCCCGTCGCCACCGTGCGCGGCACCTCGCTGAGCCGGGTGGAGGTCTGCCAGATCGCCGACCTGCGCATCGGCAACGCGCCGCTGACGGGCGTGGAGTTCCTCCGCGACAAGGAGCACAACCTGCTTGGCAACGACTTCTTCCGCAGCCATCCCGTGGCGGTCGACATGCCGTCGCGCCGGATGTGGCTGTTCGAATCCCAGGGCAAGGCCCCGGTGACGGAGCCCAAGCCCGCGGAGCCAGCGCGCTGAGTCCGTTCAGCGCTTGCGCCGCGGACGGGAGGAGCCGCCCTCGCCCTCTTCGTCGCCCCCCTCGGCGGCGGGCTCGTCCTCGTCCCAGCGGAGCCCGTTGCCGACGCGGTCGACCGACTTGTCGTCCTCGACCTCGGGCAGGTCCTCGATGTCCTCGTCGGCGGCGGCCGGACGCGCGGGCTTGTCGTCGTCGTCCTCGTCCACGGGAAGCTCGTGGCCGTGGGGCACGAACTCGAGGATGTCGGTGATCTCGTCGAAGGGGTGGATCTGGCGGCCCTCGATGAGGGCCTGGTTGCGGACCTCGCTGAGCTGCTCGTCCACGTCCTCGACCGTGAGCTTCTGCTCCAGCTTGATCGTGTCGTTGATGAGCTTCACGCGGAGACGCATGATGTGCTCGAGGAAGTCGGCGTAGGCGCCCTTGTCGCCGTCCTTGATGTTGGGCAGGGCGAAGAGGGGCTCCTCGGAGTCGAGGATGTGCTCCGCGACCCGGTGCAGGTGGGCGGAGCCGTCCTTCCTGAGCTCGTCGGGCTGGAACGGGACGAAGGCGGCCTCGAGGATCTCGTTGGACAGGCCGTACTCGCGGAGGGGGTCCATCATGTCGAGGATCCAGGGGAACTGGTAGGGATCCAGGATGCCGAGGCCGTCCGGGTCGTAATGCTTCGGGTCCGACGTCTCGAGGACCCACCAGCAGCCCTCCTTGTCGTTGAAACGGATGACGCAGTCCAGCAGCTTAGAGGTGGTCACGGCCATGGCAGGGGATTTGCCCAAGTCCCGCCGGGAGTCAAGAGGGGTCGGCTCACCGCCGGGGCTTCCCGCTTCCCTTCAGCCCCGGGACCGCTATTCAGAGCACATGTCCTTCCTATACGAGAATGTGGTCGCCCCCGCGCTCTACAGGATGGATCCCGAGACGGCGCATCAGGTCGGCCTGCGCGCGATGGGCGCGCTCGGCTCCGTGGCGCCCCTCCGCGCCCTCCTCGAGCGGTCGCTGTCGGCTCCCGGCACGCGGCCCGTCGAGGCCTTCGGAGTCCGCTTCCCGAACCACGTCGGGCTCGCGGCGGGCTTCGACAAGGACGGGCTCGGCTGGCGCGGCGCGGCCGCGCTCGGCTTCGGCCACGTCGAGGTCGGCACGGTCACGCCCCGCGCCCAGCCGGGCAACGAACGCCCGCGGGTCTTCCGCTACCCGCCGCTCAAGGCGGTGGTGAACGCCTACGGCTTCCCCAACGCGGGGATGGAGGCGCTGCACGCGCGGCTCTCCGCCGGCCCGGGACGCGGACGGCGCAAGGCCCCGCTCGGCGTGAACATCGGCAGGAACAAGGACACCCCGAACGAGAGCGCGCACGAGGACTACCTCGCCTGCTTCCGCCGCCTGGCGCCGCTCGCCGACTACGTCGCGGTCAACATCAGCAGCCCCAACACCGCCGGCCTCCGCGCCCTGCAGGACCGCGGGCCGCTCGTGCGGCTGCTCTCCGCCGTGGCCGCCGCCAACCGCGACGTCGCCGGCGGTCCGGTGCCGCTGCTGCTCAAGGTCGCGCCGGACCTCGCACCCTCCCAGCTGGCCGACATCGTCGCGGTGGTCGGCGAGACCGGCTTCTCCGGCATCATCGCCACGAACACCACGATCAGCCGGCCGCCCGGCACGGAGGCCTGCGAGACGCGCGGCGGGCTCAGCGGGGCGCCCCTGCTCGAGAAATCGCTCGGCGTGGTGCGC
>JBJTIX010000210.1:0-2401 GCA_046095205.1 Opitutia bacterium | reverse complement strand
TCGCGGTCCTTGATTTCCACCACCCGGCAAGGGCCGATCACGGCATCGAAGGGCAGGTCGTCCATGGTGCCGAGGCCCTTCAGGAAGTGCCAGGGCGAGTCCATGTGCGTTCCCGCGTGGGTGTTCAGGTTGAAGACCGAGACATTGCAGACGTCACCCTTGGCGAGGGAGGCGTGCGGCTTGATCACCGTGGGCGGATTGCCCGGCCAGCCGTGCATCCCGTTCTCAAACGGGATCGAGACGTCGATCCAGGCTGACTTGCGGGAGGGCATGGATTCAATGAAGTGCAAAGGTGCAAAAGTGCAAAGGTGAACACGTGCGGAGCACGCGAGGGGACACTGCGAGGGGCAGGGACAGGGACAGGGCTAGGGGCAGGGCTAGGGGCAGGGCTAGGTGCAGGAGCACGTGTGTCGAGCCGGGCAGGGCCACCGGCCGTACTGAGGTCCGTCCGCCCACGGACGTGATGGCAATCACGTCCCTACCTCTTGCCGGGTGCCGCCGCTTCCGTCACGAGGACGGAGGTGTTCTTTCCGTGTCCCGAGTAGAGCGCGAGGTAATGGGTGTCGCCGATGAAGGTGGCGTTGATGTTGCCGGCCTCGGTCGGATCTTCGCTGCCGACGGCGATGGCCTCGGAGACGGGCCATTGAAGCGGGCAATCGAAGATGAAGTGCGGATCGACGACGCGACGACGGAGCACGCCGCCCCTGCCACGTTGGTAGTAGTAATTGCTGACCAGGCCGGTCTTGGCGTCGAGCACGAGGGTAGGGGTCGAGCCCATGACTTCGCCGATATTCGTCTGGGAGCGCTTCCAGGTCGCGCCGTAGTCGGTGGAGGTCAGCTGATGCTGCGAGCGAGCCGTGGTGTTGCCGCCCCAGACTTCGCAACGTCCGATGGCGAGGATCCTGCCGTCTCCGAGGTAGGCCGCCGAAGGCTCGGTAGGCCACTGGGCCTTGCTCAGGCCGGACTCGACCGTGGTCTGCTTCCAGGTGACGCCATCATCCGTGCTCGTGAGCGTGCCCCAAGCATGGTCATTGCCTTCGGCGTAGCCGCCTGAGAACCACAGGCACATCAGGCCGACCTTCGGCACGGTGAAGATGTCGGTGATCTGGACGGGGGCGGGGGAGAGCTTCGGGGTGACGATCAGCTTGAAGTTAACGCCGTCCGTGGTGCGGTAGAGGTCCTGCAGCCACTCTTTGCCGACGCGCCGGATCCAAAAAAGGGCGGCTCCTTTCGAGTCCCGCCCCTTGCCCACGGCGACTTCGCCGAAGCTGGGCGTATCGGCCACCACGGTCTCGGGCGTCCAGGTGCGTCCGCGATCGGAGGAGGTGCGCGCGTAGGCGACCCGGGCGTCCTCATGGATGGTGTGGCCCGAACCCCGGCTGTACACGCAGACCAGCTTGTCGCTGATCGCCTGCATCATCGGCCAGGAGTTATAACCCGGCGCGTCCTGCACCACGAACGGGTTCGCCGTCGCAGGTTGCGGTGTGACTTTGACCATGGCCAGTCCGGCGGGGCGGACGAAAGTGTTGGCCGGATCCTTCGGTTCCCGCTGGATGCGCACGCTCAGCGGCGCGCCCGGTACGGTGCGGTGGTACGACTCCAGCACGACGGTACGGGTCACGAAAGGCTTCGTCGGCACGAGGGTGCGGACCGGATTGCCCAGGTATCGGGCCGAGAGCGGTCCGTTTTCGATCATCTGGGACAGATGCACGCGGTAGACGTCTTCCATTCCGGCTTCCTTGGCGGGCTCATCAGTCGTCACGACAATCTCCACTTTCACCGCGGCGCAGTCGGCCGGAAGCGCGACGATGCCGGCGACGGACTGGCCTTCCGTGCCGCCGGAGAGGGACCAGACGGGCAGATAAGTCGACCCGTCGGTCATGTTGACCAGTGAAGGCTTGCCCGTGGCGATCGATAGCTGGTTCGCCGTCAGGACGATCGGGTCATGACCTGCGGCGAGGCCTTGGGCGACCGCGGTCAGGAGGACTAATAGCGGGAGAATGACTTTCATGGGGCGAGAGGAGTCTCGGTTTGAGAACTGAGATGGCAAGCCAACGGAGCCGTACCCTCGACCGTTCTCCGTGTTCACCTGTCATGGGTAGGGTCGGGACCCCGTCACGATAGTGCTGCATCGAGGGTGAGATGGCACGACGTGCGGTCCTTGTTCGCCGCAGGGCGAACCGAGGGTAGGGGGCACGATTTATCGTGCACTCCTAGGCGGAGGGCGCGGCGTAGCCACGCCCCTACCTTCGGCCGCCCTGCGGCGGCCAGTTATTCCCAGCCGCCAGCCGCCAACACCTACCTCGCCAACGAATTGAACTTCGCGAGTTCCTCCGCGGTCAGGGCGCGGTCGAAGATGGCGACGCCGCCGATCCAGCCGGTGAAGCCGACGCTGCGTGAG
>JBJTIX010000209.1:0-13089 GCA_046095205.1 Opitutia bacterium | reverse complement strand
CTCTTCAAGAAGTCCCGCACGGTCTTCAACCTCGTCCGGCCGGCCGAGGTCGGCGAAGCCCGAGGCCGCCATGCGGGCCGCCTCGGTCTGGAGGTCGCCCTCGAGGGACGCGATGGCGTCCTTGAGCGCCCAGGTCTGGGCGTTCACGGCCTCGTTCAGGAGGGCCATCAGGAGGCGGCCTCCCCTGGCTTCGGTCTCGATCCACTCCAGCGGCAGGGACTGGGCGACGGGTTCAAAATAGGCTTCATGCCGCAGAATGAATAATGTCAGTTCCTCCTCGGGGGTTGTCAAGCCCCCCCCCTTGACAACGTCCGGGCCGGAAGGTTCCGCCGGGGCGCGCAACTGGTCGGCGGGCCTCTGGGCCGCCTTGGCCGCCCGGAAGCGCTCGTAGGCCAGGTGCATCTCCCGGATGCCGATGCCCGCGTGGCGTGCGGCCTCGGTGAGCGCCTCGCTGACGACCTCCTCGGCGCCGGACTCGGCGACGATCGGGAAGAGGTCCTCGAGCAGGGAAAGCCTGCTGGCGAGCGGCAGGGACACCGAGCCCGGAGGGATCAGCGACTGCACGCAGAATTGCATCGCGCTGCGCGAGGTCTTCTCGAGGGCGGGCCATTCCGACGCGTCGTGCGTGGAGAAGTATTCGTCCGGGTCCTTGCCGTCGGGCAGGCTGAGGAAGCGGATGTCGAGGCCCTGCCGCAGGCCGAGCGGCAGCAGGCGCATGGCGGCCTTCTTGCCGGCCTCGTCGGAGTCGAGGAACACCGTCAGGCGCTCGGAGAAGCGGTGGAGCTGCTGCAGGTGCTCCTCGGTGACCGAGGTGCCCTGGGCCGCGATGGCGCCGGGGATGCCGACAGAATGGCAGCGGATCGCGTCGAGCTGGCCCTCGACGAGAAGGAAGGGCGTGCCCTCCTTGCGGTTGGCGCGGGCGCGGTCGAGGTTGAAGACCGTGCGGGACTTCTTGAAGAGCTCGGTCTCCGGGGAGTTCACGTACTTGGCCTCGCGCGAGGGGTCGTCCTCCGGGGTGATCTCGAGCTGGCGGGCGGTGAAGGCGATGACGCGCCCCTGGATGTCGCGGATGGGGATGGTGAGCCGGCCGCGGAAGCGGCAGCGCCAGCGCGCGGGGTCGGGGATGCGGTCGGTGCCGAAGAAGAGCCCGGTCTGCGCGACGGCCTCCTTGGAGAAGCCCTTCTTGAGCTGGCCGGCCAAGAGTGGTGAGTCGTCCACGGGCGCGAGCCCGACGCCGAAGTCGTCGGCGACCTCGAGCTTGAACTTGCGCCGCGCGGTCCAGTATTCGCGGATCCACTCCCCGTGGACGGGGTCCTCGAGGAAGCAGCGGCGCCAGTAGTCGGCGACGAGCCCGTGGATCTCGAGCAGTTGCCCGCGGAAGGAGCGCTCCTCGCCGGGCGCGCCGGAGGATTCGTATTCGAGCTGGAAGCCGAAGCGGGTGGCGACGCGTTCGACGGCCTCGGGGAAGTCGAGGCCCTCGCGGTTCATGACGAGCTTGAAGACGTCGCCGCCCTGCTGGGTGCTGAAGCAGTACCAGAGTCCGGTCTCGGGGTTCACCTTGAACGAGGGGCTCTTCTCGGACTTGAAGGGGCTGAGCCCCCACCAGTCGCGCCCCCGCTGCTTCATCTGCGTGTAATCTCCGGCCAGCGAGACGATGTCGGCACGCTGGCGCAGCTCATCGATGGAGCGTCGGGAGATGCGGGCCACGGGATGCGAGGGAGTCGGGAGGGAGGGACTGGGCAAACTAATACGATTCGCAGCCTGCGCCGCGGGCACCCCGAAGGTCTGCCCGCGAAGGGGGTTCCGTCAAGGGCGCCCCCTTGACAGGACCTGCCTAGCATTCGTCACAGAGTTTCTTGCGGATATCCCCCGCTTTTCTCCGGAGGGCGGCGGCCTCCTCGTTGCGACCGAGGCGGTCGCGCGCCTCGGCCATACGGTCGAGGCAGGCGGCGGTCTCGCGCCTGCCGGGTCCGTGGCTGCGTTCGGTGAGGGCCAGCTGCCTGCGCAGCAGGGGCTCCGCCATGTCGGGGCGGCCGCACTTCATGCGGAGACCGGAGAGGATTCCGACGGTGGCCAGGACGTCGGGATGGGCCTCGCCGAGGGACCGCCGTTCGAGAAGCAGCACCTCCTCGTAGCGTTCGGCGGCCTCCTCGTTGCGTCCCGCACGGTAGCTGAGCGCGGCGAGCTGGGCCCGGAGGGTGACGATGGTCTCCGGGGGCAGGCGGGGTTCGGCCTCCGCCGTGCGCAGGGCGGAGAGGTAGGCGCGCTCGGCCTCCGCCGGATCGCCGAAACTTGCGTGCATGCCGCCGAGCTCGCGGAAGGCGTCGGTGCGCGCGAGGCGGGAGTCGCGGTCGTCGCCCGGGAGCGCCGCGGCGAGCGCGAGGTAGGCCTGCGTCGCCTCGCGGACGCGCCCCTCGGACCTCAGCGCGGCGGCCTGGCGGCGCAGCTCCGAGGTGTCGGAGGCGCATCCGGCCAGCAGGAGCAGGGCGAGGGTCAGTCCCCGAGGAAGGTCACGTCGTCGCACTGGGCGCGGAAGAAGGGCGCGTTCGTGTCGGGCTCGACCGTGAGCACGTGCTCTCCGGCGGGGATGGATTCGGCGAGCACGCCGTCCTTCAGCTTGAGCATGCGTTGACCGAGCCAGGCGCCCTTCACGCCGGTCAGCACCAGCGGGGCCTGCGTGGGGCGGGCGTTGGTGAAGCGCGCGGCGGCGTACATGCGGCCGGGATTGAACTCCTTGGGCAGGCGCCCGTTGATGAGCGAGTAGACGGGAATCGGCGCGGCCGACTTGGCGAGGGCCTCGGGCGGCTGGTCGTTGAACTGCCAGACGCGGGCCACGTTCGGCTTGCTGGCGTCGAAGGGGCCGGGTTTCCCGATCTCGCTCAGGAAGGCGAGGATGTTGCGGCGCTGGAGGCCGTCGAGTCCGTCGATCAGGCCGGCGGGCATGATGCTGCCGACGTTCTCGCGCTTCAGGACGGCCGACTTGAGCACGGGCATCTCGACGCCGGGGCCGGGGCGGATGAAGATTTCGGTGGCGCTCTCACGGACGGGGATGCCGACCATCTGCGAGCCGTCCTTGAGGCTGAAGGAGAACGCATGATAGCCCTCCTTCACCTTGGCCGCGGGATTGAGCAGGCTCTCGATGATGTAGTCGAGGGGCGCGCTGGCCCCCAGGCTGCTCATGTCGGGGCCGAGCTTGCCGCCGGCGCCACCGATGGCGTGGCAGAGGGAGCAGCCGGAGCGGCGGTACTGGAGCTCGCCCGCGGCGGGGTCGGAGCCCTTCTGGATGTTGGAGACGAGGGCGGCGATCTCGGAAGCATAGTCGCGTCCGGCGGTCTGCGCGCCGAGCAGCGTCTGCACGGCCCTCACGATGGGCTGTCCGCCGCGTCCCATGCCGGAGGCCGCCTGCAGCGCGGCGCGGTAGGTCTCGGGGCTGAGGCCCTTCGGGAACTCGCGCCCCATGCGCTGGGCGAACGGAGCGTGGGTGAACATCTGGCGCCAGAGCTGTGCGGCCATGGCGGCGTCGGGCGTGAGCCGGAAGACTTCGGGGAGGTTCTTGACGGCCTCGCCGGGAGAGTGGACGGCCTGCACGCCGAGGGCGCCGCGTCGGACCTCGATGGGGCGCGCCGGGTCGGCGAGCGAGCGCAGGATCGGCAGGCAGCCGGGCGTACCGATGATGCGGATCGAATCGAAGGCGGCCACGCGGAGCTCCATGTCGTCCTGACGTCCGGCGAGCGCACCGAGGTCGCCGAGGAAGCCGGCCTGACGCCACTGTCCGATCAGGCGCACCGCGGCCAGGGTCAGGCGTCGGTCGTTGGCGTGGAGGAGCCGGCCGATCCCCTGCAGTTCTCCGTCGGGTCGGAGGTTGCGGTTGCGTCCGGCCTCGAGGAGGGCGGCCGCGGCGCGGACCCTGACCTCGGTGGTCACGGATTTCTCGTCGAAGAGCGCGTTGCGCAGGGCGGAGATCTCGGCCGGTCCGCCGGCCTTGCCGAACAGCTCGATCCAGGGACCCTTGCCCTCGCGGTCGATGGTGCGTCCGGTGAAGAGCTTGCTCACGTGCGGGGAGGTGACGACCGGGTCGGCGACCGAGACGACGCGTTCGAGCAGCGCCTCCTTGCCTTCGATGCCGGCGCGGCCGACGTTCTCGAGCCAGACTCCGGCGAGTTCGCTCGCCGTGAGCCAGGCGGAGAAGTCGAGGAAGGAGTCGGCGGGATCGGTGGCGGTGCGCAGGGCGGCCTCGGCGCTCTCGGGCGTGCGGATGCGCGAGAGCGCGCGCAGGGCCTCGAGGCGCACGCGCGCGTTGGCATGGCCCAGGAACGGCGAGATGCGGCCGGCGGTGGCGGCGGGCGACTTGCCCAGTTCGCGGAGGCCGACCTGCAGGCTGGCCGGGTCGGCGCTCGTGAGCAGCGACTCGAGCAGTCCGGCGTCCGGCGAGCGTCCGCTCAGGAGCCATGCGGCGTGGCGTCGGCGGACGTCGTCCTTGGCCCAGGCGAGCAGCGCGGGCTTGAGTTCGGAGACGGCGACCTTGGCGAGTTCGCGCCGGGCCTGTTCGAACTCCCAGCGGTTGGGCGAAAGGAGGGCGGAGAGCAGCGCGGGCAGGTCGCGTCCGAGCACGGGCTTCCAGTCGAGCGGCTTCGATCCCTCGGGCGCCATGCGCCAGATGCGGCCGCGGAACTTGTCGCGACGGGGGTCGCGGAAGTCGACCTCGCCGTGGTTGATGATCGGGTTGGTCCAGTCGGCCGCGTAGAGCGCGCCGTCGGGGCCCATCTTCAGGGCGATGGGGCGGAAGGCCAGGTCGCTCGTGCGCACCACGTCGTCGAGCTGCTTCGTCTCGTAGCCGGAGAGCGAGGTCGCGCCGGTGGAGAAGTCGGTGAACCCGAAGCGCACGATGCGGTGGGCCCGGAAGTCGTTGGTGACCGCGTTGCCCTGCCAGTCGGCGCCGAACAGGGGGCTGTTGACCAGCTCGAGCCCGCAGAACTTGGGATAGGAACCGGGGCTGATGCTGCCGACGAGGCGTCGCGCGCCCTCGGAGGGAGGGAAGGTCGCGCCGGGGAAGGCCCAGTGCACCCCGGTGCCGTCCGCCCCGGAGGTCAGGAACGTCTGTCCGGCGAGGTCCTCCTGCTGTCCCCACGCGTTGACGAGACCCTTGGAATAGACCTCAAGGCGCTCGCGGGCGGGATCGTAGGCGAAGGCCGCGCCGGAGTTCGCGCGGACGACGCCCCACGGGGTCTCGACGTGCGAGTGGATGTAGATCGTCTGGTGGAAGTAGAGACGTCCGTCCAATCCCCAGTGCAGCGTGTGGACGATGTGGTGCGTGTCCTCGGTGCCGAAGCCGCTCAGCACGATGCGCCGTTCGGACAGCAGGCCGTCCTTGCCCGGAGCGCCAAGGTGCAGGAGCTCCGTGCTGGCGCCCACGTAGGCGCCGCCGAGGTTGTCGGGCGCGACGCCCGAGGGGATGAGAAGCCCGTCGGCGACGACGCGGGAGACGTCGGCGACGCCGTCGCGGTCGGTGTCCTCGATGATGACGAGCTTGTCGTCGCCGGTGGAAGGTCCGTGGGCCGCCGAGCTGCCGCTGAGGTGCGCGGCGAGGTCCTCGGGGCTGACCTGCGGGTAGGTGTTGGAGGTCGCGACCCAGAGTCGTCCGCTGGAGTCCCAGTTCATGTGGACGGGCTTCTCGAGGAGCGGGTTCTCGGCGAACAGGGTGAGCGAGAGCCCCTTCGAAACCTGGAAGTCGGGCCGGGGCAGGGGCGGAAGGGCGGTGACCTTCGGGGTCTCCTTGGCGCGGGTCACGAACTTCGCGGGCTGTCCGACGCTGATCGCGCGGATGTCGGCCTCGGCCTGGTCGATCAGCGGGTCGAACTTCGGGATCTCGACGGCGTTCTGTCCCTGTTCGCGCTTACGGAAGCCGAAGATGTAGGTGTAGTTGGCGGGACGTGAGCGGTGGAAGAAGAGCGAGTTCTTGCGCAGGACCGCCTCGTGCAGGCGCTCCTCCGCGGCGTCGCTCCTGTCCCAGCCCTGGCGGTCGACCTTCCATCCGAGCTGCGCGGCGAAGCCTTCGGCCAGCGCGCGGTATCCGCGGTCGCCGAGGTGGATGCCGTTGTCGGTCCCGAGGGGCAGGGGGATGCCGGCGGACTCGCGCCATTCGGCGCGGACGTAGGGGGACGAGGTCTCCGCGGCCACCTCGCGCACGACCTGCTCGAAGCGCGCGAGGTTGGCCCGGTTCTCGGAAGGATCCGGCAGGCCGGGACGCGTGGCGCGCAGGTCCTCATGTTCGACCGGTCCGAGGAAGACGAAGCGGATGCTGCCTCCCGGCGCGGCGGCGCGGAGGTGGGTGAGCAGCTCCCTGAGGTCGCGGCGGAACTTGTCGGGGCCGTGCTGCGATCCGTAGCGTGCCGGGTCAGGATTGAGCGAGGGGTCGTCGTGCCGGTAGGTGAGGTCCTCGAGGCTCGCCGCCATGCCGTAGCCGATGATCGCCACGGTGGGCTTCACGACGGCCAGCTGCTCCTTGAGGCTGTCGAGACCGCGGGCGACGGGATCGAAGCTGGCGCGTGAGGCGCCGAGGGGCGTGTCGGCGCTGAAGCCGAGATTGCGCACGGTGAAGCTGCGGCCCGGGAACTCGCGCCGCATCTTCATCTCGAGACGTCCGTAGTTGCCCTCGCGTTCGATCAGCGTGTCGCCGATGAGCAGCACGCTGTCGCCGTCGCGCAGCTCGAGTTTCGGCTGGGCGTGGGCGAGGCACGCGACGAAGCAGAGGATGACGGCCGAGAGGGGGAGTCGGGGCATGGTGTACCTTGTAAGGGATGGGAGGGGCAGGCGAGACGAGTTTAGACTGCCTCGGAACCCTCAGGTTTCCGCGCCAACGCCTTCTTTTTCAATCATTAGGCCTCAGTCCACGCACTCGGGCCAGCGCTCCCTGAAAGCCAGCTGGGCTTCGCGGTCGGGCAGGACCGGGCGAGCGGGGTCGCGAAGGAACTTCAGAGGGAAGGACGGGCGCAAGGTGTCGACGACGACCTGGTCCGCCTCGACGCGGAAGACGGCGTACCAGGCGCCGCAGCCGATCTCGCGCCGTCCGTCCCGGCGCGGGCGGATGCGGCGGGTCCGGTGGGGCGAGGGGTCTCGGCCGAGGGCCTCATGGAGGCGCGCGAGAAAGTCGACCTTCCATTCGCGGCTGAGCCACGCGGCCTGGGTCGTCGCGAGCGTGGACAGCGAGACGCGGAAGGCCGGAGGGCTGAGGAGCTGGGCGTCGACCTCCTCGATCCATCCGGCCTTGGAGTCGGGGAAGCTGTCGTAGGAAGGAATGTAGGGCTTGATGTCGAAGACCGGCGTGCCGTCCACGAGGTCGCAGGGTCCGAGGATCAGGCGCCCCTTCTCGACCTTGAGCAGGCGCACGGGCGTGATGCCGATGGGATTGGGGCGGTGCGGGGAGCGTGTGGCGAAGACACCGCGGCGTTTCGAGGGGCCGCGCGGCGGCAGCACTTCGGGACGCCAGGTGCGGTTGCGGTGGAACCACCAGAGGAGCCAGATGCGGTCGAATCCCTCGATGTCCTTGAGCGCCTTGCGGAACTTGTCTCCCGGGGCCATCTCGAGGACGTTCGTCTCCTCGGCGTTCTCATCGGGCTGATGGCGCGCGTCGAACTTGAGCGACTTGCCCGTGCGGAGCCAGCCGATCGGCTTGATGTGCAGGGATTCGGACACCGGGCACATTCCTGTCCCGGCGGAGGCCGGTGGCAAGGCATCTGAACCTTTGGCTTCACTTGCCGCCCCGGCGGGGTGACGCTGGGGCGTGTCCGAGACGGTCAATCTATCCTGCTACAAGTTCGTGCGACTGGACGGACTCGAGGAGCTCCGCGACTCGCTGCGCAGGACCTGCATCCGGCATGGCCTGAAGGGGACCATCCTCCTCGCCCCGGAGGGCGTGAACTTCTTCATCGCCGGTCCGCGGGAATCGCTCGACGCGGTGCTCGCGGTCATGCGTGCGGTGCCGGGTCTGGAGGATCTGGCGCCCAAGGAGAGCCCGTCCTCGGACCAGCCCTTCCGTCGCATGCTGGTCAAGATCAAGCGCGAGATCATCGCCTTCGGCGTCCCGGGCGTCGATCCCGCCGCCAGTCCCGCCCCGCGCCTGAGGCCTGCCGAGCTCCGACGCTGGATCGAGGAGGGAAGGGACTTCACGCTGCTCGACACGCGCAATGTCTACGAAGTGCGCATGGGGACCTTCCGCGGGGCGGTGGCTCCGCCGATCTGGAACTTCCGCGACCTGCCGGCGGCCCTGGACGCGCTCCCGGAAGATGTCCGACGGCGTCCGGTGGTGACCTTCTGCACGGGAGGCATTCGCTGCGAGAAGGCCGCGCCGCTGCTCAAGCTCCGGGGCTTCTCCGAAGTCTACCAGCTCGACGGCGGCATCCTGAAGTATTTCGAGGAGGAGGGCGGGGCGCATTACGACGGAGAGTGCTTCGTGTTCGACGCGCGCGTGGGCGTGGGACCGGACCTCCGGCCGACCGGTTCGGTGCTGTGCCACCACTGTCAGATGCCGCTGACGGCGGAGGAGTCGAAGCTCCCGAGCTACGTGCCCAGACGCAGCTGCCTGCATTGCGTCAACGGCAAGCCGGCGGGGCGTGGCAACACCGCGAGACGCGACTCAGGGGCGGAGGGAGTCCGCTGAGAGCCATTCGCCCGTCGGCAGCCGCGGCTCGATCTCGGAGTCGGAAACGCCGGTCATGATGCCGGTCCGGACCAGCATGCCCGAAAGCCCTGCGCTCGCCGCGGCGGCGAGGTCATGCTCGGGGCTGTCGCCGACGACGAGCACGCGCCGGGACGGACGCACGCCGGCCTGGACGAGCGCAAGCCGGCAGATGTCCGGTCCGGGCTTGCCGAGGCAGGTCACGGCGGCGCCCCGGGCCGCGAGTTCACGTCCGATGGCTCCTGCCGACGGTCGGACGCCGGCCGGGGTGAGCATCTCGATGTCGGGGTTGATCACGAGGACGGGCGCTCCGCGCGAGACCGCGGGCATGAGTTCATCGACCTGTGTTTTCCAGGAAACGTCGGGCTCGCGGCTCGCCGCCACGATGATGAAGTCGGCGGCATCGGGCGAAGTCCAATCGAGGCCGAGCGCGTCGAGGCCGTAGGTTTCGCCGGGCCGACCCGAGAGGTGCGCTTTGCGACCTCGGAAGCCCTCGCCCAGCGAGCCATCGCTGAGCAGGCGCAGGGCGACGTCGCCCGACGTCACGACGGCGTCGAAATGTTCGGACCCGAACCCCATGCTGGCGAGGCGTCGTAAGTTGTCGGATCCCGGTTTGGCGGAGTTGGACATCACGACGACCTTGCCGCCGCGCCGTCGGAACGCCGAGAGGGCTTCGGCCGCGCCGGGGTAGGGGCGCGTGCCATCGTGCAGCGTGCCGAACTGGTCCACCAGGAGGACGTCATGGTCCTTGATGGCGCCGAGTCCCGCCACCTTGCGCAGCTTGCCGCTCGTGGGCGGCCTGATTCCGAGGCCCAGCCAGGCCACCCGGGCGGTGCCGGCCGCCGCTTCGTCATCGATCGCCGCCAGGCAGGGCGCGCCGAGCGCCGTGGCGCGGAGCTTCATCCATGTCGCGCTCCTGGCTCCGCCGCCCAGATGGCGAACCGAGCGCAGGCGGGGGCCTCCGAGCGACTGCAGTTTCGCGTAACCGTCCGCTTCCACCTTGGCCAGTCCTTCAAGCATGCCCTGAAGAAACTTCGCGTCGTCGGTTGGGCGAGGTGTCAGTCTCGGTGCGAGATTGCGGTCGGCCACGGGGAACCGTTCGCCGGGCGAGGGGCGAGGGTAGTAGTCGAGCCCGGTCTGGCTTTCCGCGTCCATCCGCCGTTCCAGTCCTGCCATCGCTTCGGGCGTGAAGTGGGCGAGCAGCGTGCGTCCTCCGCAGTTGGACGCTCCCCCGATGAGCCAGCGGTCGCCGATGCGGTGGCTGTAGACGCCATGCGCAGGCGAGAAGACCGGTCGGTCGCCCAGCAGCTTGAGCACGAGCGTCGAACCCAGGGATGTGGCGGCGTCGCCGATTTCGCTCGCGCCGCTGGCGAGGAAGCCTGCGCAGCCGTCCGTCGTTCCGACGACCAGCTGGACGTCGGCCGGCAGCCCGAGAAGCCGCGCCGCTTCGGCTGAAATGCGTCCCGCTGCCGTGCCGACCGGAAGCACCTTGGGCAGCCGATGCCGGTCGAGACCGAGCCGACCGAGCCACTCGGGCCATGCGCGGGCGACCGGGTCGTAGCCGGTCTTCAGCGCATTGTTCTCATCCGTCACCGGCTCGGGTGCGCCGAGCCGGAGCAGCATCCAGTCGGCCTGGTGAAGAATCCAGCGGGCCGCGGGGTCGGCGGAAAGCTGTAGCGCGCGGGCCGCGGCCGAGCTCGGACCATGGGCGGCGCTTTCCGCAGGCGCGAGGGCGGCGATCCGTTCGGCCAGATCCTCCGTATCGGAGTCGTCATACATCCTGGCCGGTCCCGTCGGCATCCCGTTGGCGGCCACCGGCAGCAGCGTGCCCGAGGTCCCGTCGATGCTGAGCGCGACCGCACCTGAGAGGTCGGCCTTCTCTCGCAGGTCTCGGGAGCATCCGACCAGCGCCTCCCACCAGGAGTCCGGCTCCTGCGTGCGCCGACGCCCCTCCGCCTTCGTGGCCGGAAGCTTGCGTGCGGCGGAGCCCAGGATCCGCCCATGGGCGTCCATGGCCAGCATGCGGACTCCGCTGGTCCCGACGTCCACCCCTATGGCGATGCGCTCCACGACCCCCTTACTGACGCAGGATTCCGTCCGGGCAAGCCCCGGGCATTGACCTTGGCGGGGCTGAGGATTACTGCCGAGGGACCCCATGAGAACGTTCGTCCTCCTCCTGCTTGCCGTCGTCCTTCAGGCCGCGCCTGCCGACAAGCCCAACATCGTGTTCATCTTCAGCGATGACCACGCCTACCAGGCCATCAGCGCCTATGGCGATTCCCGCAAGCTGATCCAGACCCCCAACCTCGACCGCATCGCCAGGGAGGGCGTCCGCTTCGACCGCGCCCTCGTCACCAACTCCATCTGCGGTCCGAGCCGCGCCGTCATCCTGACCGGCAAGTATTCCCACAAGAACGGCTTCTACAACAACTCGAACTCCGTCTTCGACGGCACCCAGGTGACCTTCCCCAAGCTGATGCAGAAGGCCGGCTACCAGACCGCGATCTTCGGCAAGTGGCACCTCATCAGCGACCCCACCGGCTTCGACTCCTGGCAGGTGCTCCCCGGTCAGGGCCTCTACTACAACCCCCCGATGAAGGCCGCGTCCGGTCAGGTGCAGACCCAGGGCTACGTCACCGACATCATCACCGACCTGTCCATCGACTGGGTCTCCAAGCGCGACAAGACGAAGCCCTTCGTCCTCATGTGCCAGCACAAGGCCCCGCACCGCGAGTGGGCGCCCAACCTCAAGGACCTCGGCTGGGACAAGGATCGCGTCTACCCCGAGCCCGAGACGCTCTTTGACGACTACGCCAACCGCGCCCAGCAGGTCGCGGACAACGACATGACCCTGGAGAAGACCATCACGCCCCTCGACGTGAAGCTCACCCATCCCGCGAACATGACGCCCGAGCAGATCGCCGAATGGGACCGTTACTACGTGCCGCGCAACGAGGCCTACAAGAAGGCCGACCCCAAGGGCAAGGACCTCGTCCGCTGGCGCTACCAGCGCTACATGCACGACTACCTCGCCTGCGTGAAGTCGGTCGACGACAACGTCGGCCGCCTGCTCGCCCACCTCGAGAAGGAGGGCCTGATGGATAACACCATCATCATGTACTCCTCCGACCAGGGCTTCTACCTCGGCGAGCACGGCTGGTTCGACAAACGCTGGATCTTCGAGGAGTCCGTGCGCACCCCGCTCCTCGTCCGCTGGCCCGGCGTCGCCAAGCCCGGCGCCGTCAGCAAGGCCATCGTTTCGAACGTCGACTTCGCGCAGACCTTCCTCGACGCCGCCGGCGTGCCGGCGCCCGCCGACATGCAGGGCCGCAGCCTCCGTCCCGTGCTGGGGGGCGCGATTCCCGAGGGCTGGCGCTCCGACTTCTACTACCACTACTACGAGTATCCCCAGCCGCACCACGTCAGCCCGCACTACGGCGTGATCACCGACCGCTACAAGCTGGTGCGCTACTACGGTTCCGGCCCGGAGCGCACCGACCTGTTCGACCTCGAGAAGGATCCGCTCGAGCTGCGCAGCTTCGCCGGCGCGGCCGGCTACGAGGGCGTGCAGGCGGACCTCGAGGCCCGTCTGGCCCGCCTCCGCAAGGAGCTCGAGGTTCCGGCGCAGGAGGACCCGCTCGCGTCCGGCGCGCTCAAGCGCAACCCTCCCGCCGGGAAGGGCAACGCGCCGGGCAAGAACAAGAACGCCAAGAAGAAGGCGCCCGAGGCCAAGTGAAACTCAGCGGGCGTTCCCGTTGAAAGACCGCTCCCAGGCGTCGGCGATGAGCTGATGCCCGGCCGCGGTCGGGTGCACGCCGTCCCAGATCCAGTGGTTCCACGGCGCCTTCCTGGCGGCGTCGTCGAAGACCGACTGCAGGGGCACGAATGTCGCTTGGTGCTTGTCGGCCAGCCGCCGGCAGGCGACCTGGAGCGCCTTCATGCGTTCGGAGCGTCCCGGGGACTTGCGGATCGCGGGGCCGTCGGGGGCGAGGAACGGCTCGCAGATGACGATGCGCAGGCCCGGGCGCGCCTTGCGCGTCTCGGTCAGCAGTTCGTCGAGCGTAGATTCGAAGAGGGCGGGGTCGACCGACCGGCCGCTGTCATTCGCCCCGATGAGCACGCTGAGGACGTCGGGGGCGACGTCCATCGCGTCCGCCTTCCAGCGCTTGCGCAGGTCGAGCACCGTGTTGCCGCTGACGCCGCGGTTGACGTATTCGACTCCCTGGGCCGGGCGGGCGGATCCGTTGCGGGCCGCGATGATGAAGGCGTAGCCGTGGCCGAGGATGTGGTTGGGGTCGCTGGTCCGTCCCCGTCCGCAGTCGGTGATCGAGTCTCCCTGGAACAGCACCTTTGCGCCCGCCGGCAGATCGGAAAGCGGGGCCGCGCCGCAGGCGGCGGTCAGCAGCAGCAGGCAC